>CANGMO010000471.1 GCA_947454295.1 Verrucomicrobiota bacterium
AGCAGCGACACCTCCGAGGCGGGCAGGCCCTGGTTGGGATCGGTGGGTGAGGTCTCGAATCGCGCGATGCCCTGATGACGCCCGGTGCCGAGGGTGGTTTTCAGGTTGCGGGTCAGGGAGAGAAAAAAGAGGCGGTTGGTGGCGTAGCCGGGATGGAAGGCGAGTCCCAGCAGGCCCGACTCGGAATCGGACATCACGGGGAGCTTCATGAACACCGTCCGGGTGGGGGCGGCGAGATTGGTGATCACCACGATGGTTCCCGACTTCTCGAGGACGAACAGACGGTTGGTCTCGCCGGGAGGGGTGGCGAAGCCGACCGGCTCGCTGAACCGCAGGGTGGGAAACGCATCGACCAGCGAGTAGCCCGACTGCGGCGGCGCGGGCGGGAACTTCAACGTGGTATTGGCCACGCGCGCCGCCGAGGCGGTCAGCGGCCCGAGGCATCCGGCGATGAGCAGCCAGAGGGAAACACCGCGCCGAATATGGAAACCTGTCATGAGATGGGGAATGGGCCGTTGGGTTGCGCCTGTTCCCTAGATAGTCGATCAGGGCCAGACCGCAACGGGAGATCGCGTGACGCCGCCCGGGTGAACGGGCCGGCGCATGCGACCGATTGACGCTGGAAAGTCGCCGCCGCATTGTCGCCTCGCCATGTCCGCACTGCTGGAGTCGCTCATCGAACTCATTCGCCGCACGTCTGCCGAGATTCCGGACGACGTCAACGCCGCCCTGGTCCGCTCCCTGGAGCAGGAAAAGAAGGGCACCATCGCCGAAAGCGCGCTCAAGATCATCGAGCGCAACATCGAGCTGGCGAAGCGGAAGTCCCAGCCGATCTGCCAGGACACCGGCAGCGTGATCTTCTACGTGGACTGCCCGGTGGGCTTCGACCAGATCGAGTGCGAAGAAGCCGCCCGGGAGGCCGTGAAGCAGGCCACCAAGAAGGGATTTCTCCGGCAGAATTCGGTCGATTCGATCACCGGCAAGAACGACGGCACCAACCTGGGGCCTGGCGCTCCGGTGGTTCACTTCCATCAGCACCGCGAGCCGACGGTGGAAATCCGGCTGATCCTCAAGGGTGGCGGTTGCGAAAATGTCGGCGCGCAGTATTCGCTGCCTGACGAAGCGCTGCATGCCAACCGCGATCTGGACGGCTGCCGTCGTTCGATCCTCAACGCCGTGCTGCAGGCGCAGGGCAAGGGCTGCGGCCCGGGCATCCTGGGCGTGTGCATCGGCGGCGACCGCGCCACCGGCTACGAATTCAGCAAGCAGCAGTTCCTCCGCAAGCTCGACGACCGCAACCTTGATCCCAAGCTCGACGCGCTGGAGCAGGACATCCTCAAGACCGCCAACGAACTGGGCATCGGGCCCATGGGCTTCGGCGGGAAGACCACACTGCTCGGCGTGAAGATCTGCGCCGCCAACCGCGTGCCGGCGTCATACTTCGTCAGCGTCAGCTACATGTGCTGGGCCTACCGCCGGCAGGGCATCACGCTCAATGCCACCCACGGCATCGAAGGCTGGCTCTACTGATTGCACCGAATCCGCACGCCTTCCCTCCCATGATTTCGCTCACCACTCCCCTCACCGAGGCCGCGGTCCGTTCGCTCAAGATGGGCGACGAGGTCCAGATCAGCGGCGTCATCTACACCGGACGCGATGCCGTCCACAAATACCTGCACGAAGGCGGCGAGCTGCCTCCGGGCGTGGATTTGAAAGGGGGCATCATCTACCACTGCGGACCGGTGATGATGAAGCAGGCCGACGGCAGCTATCAGTGCACCGCGGCCGGCCCCACCACCTCGATTCGCGAGGAGCCCTATCAGGCCGAGATCATCGGCCACTTCGGCGTCCGCGGTGTCATCGGCAAGGGCGGCATGGGCGAACGCACGCTGGCGGGCTGCGAGAAGCATGGCTGCGTGTACCTGCACGCCATCGGCGGCGCCGCGCAGGTCCTGGCCGAGTGCGTCACCAAGGTGCGCGCGGTCCATTTCCTCGAGAAGTTCGGCTCCCCGGAAGCCATCTGGGAGCTCGAGGTCTCCAACTTCCCGGCCGTGGTCACCATGGATTCCCACGGCGGATCGCTGCATCGCGACGTGTTCGCCGCGAGCGAGGCGGCCCTGGGTGCGCGGTTGTGAGCCCGGGTTGAACCTGCAACGGGATGGGTTGAAGCGGGCTGGCTGGAAGGGGCCGCTCAAAGGTCCAAACCGGCACCTCGCCCGGTTCCCTGCCGGACTTCAGGACGGCTGGCGGGTTCCCTGTGCAGGAAAAACAATTCTCGCGAAGCGCCCGCTTTTTTGCTTTGTTTGACCCCTGATGTCGAACAGGCGTTCCTGGTTTCTTGCTACGATTGCCGGTCTTCTGGCTTCCGGGCTGATGCTGGCCGCGGATGCCAAGCAGACCGTCTTCGAGCGCACCATGCTGCTCTGGAAGGAGGGGCAGCACACCAATGCGCTCGCCACCGCAAGTGAAGGCCTGAAGGCCAATCCCTCCGATGACCGCCTGCTCAACCTGCGCGCGCAGATGCATGGCATCCTCGGAAATTATGCCGAGGCGAACGAGGATCTGACCGCTGCGATCAAGCTCCAGGGCGACTCGGGCTACCTGTTCCGCGAGCGCGCCACGGTGCGCTTCAAGCTCGGATTGTTCACGGAGTCGGCCACCGATTTCGACCGCATGAACGAGCTCATGCCCAAGGCCGCGCCGCACAATTGGCAGCGGGGCATCGCCCTGTATTACGCGGGACGCTTCCGCGATGGACGCGAGCAGTTTGAGCTGCACCAGACGGTGAACGCGGAGGATGTGGAAAATGCCGTGTGGCACTTCCTCTGCACCGCGCGCGAGCAGTCGGTGGAGGCGGCGCGCAAGAAGCTGATTCCCATCAGCGGCGACACGCGCATCCCGATGAAGCAGATCCACGAACTCTTTGCCGGCAAGGCGAAGCCCGAGGACGTGATGGCTGCGGCCACTTCGGGCGCTCCGGCCCCGGCCCAGCTGCGGTACCAGACCTTTTACGCTCACCTGTATCTTGGCCTCTACTTTGAGGCCTCGGGCGATGCGGCACGTGCCAAGGAGGAAATCCTCGCGGCGGTGCCGCTGGCGGATCCTGCCGATTACATGGGCACGGTTGCCAAAGTCCACGCGCTCCGGCTGACCGGGCGTCTTCCCCTTTCCAAGAAATGAATCAACGTCCCGGCGGCCCTGACCGCCGTCCCCAGCCGTTCCG
>CANGMO010000472.1 GCA_947454295.1 Verrucomicrobiota bacterium
ATTCAAAGAAGCCGGAGATCGCGCCCGGGCGGCCATAGGCGACCTCGCCACCAAAGTTCAGCGCGCCCTCGGTCTCGTCGGTGGTGAAGTACACGTTGTCGAACGTGCCGCCGGTTGGGGCCACGGTGTCGGTGTACACCAGCTTGGTCAGCGTGCCTTTTTCCCAGCGGAAGAGCCCCTTCTTCGTCGAGGTCTCACCCGCGACAATGTGGAGCTTTCCGTCGCGCAGGGTGAAGCGCTCAATCGCACCGAATTTCGCGCCCCCGGCGCCGGGAATTGGATCCCCCTTGGCCAGCACCCGGACATAGGGCCGCCCCTTCCAGACCGCGGTGGTCTGCGCGAGCGCGGCCGACTCGAGGGCGGCGGCGCCGGCGAGGACGAGGGAAATGGCGAGTGGGTTGACGCGAGTGGGTATCGTTAGGAGGCGTTGATTCATGGGATGGGCTGGTGTTCCGCGGCAATTGGGTAGGATCGCCCCGGAATCTGATGCTTCGGCTGCCGGGTAGGCGCAGTCGAAGCGCGGCCATTATCGGTGTCGGTAGGCGTGAGCCAATGCGTATTTCTACGCTGCGAGAGGGCCGGCGAGGCCTCCGGTGTGCTGAGGCCCGCTTCACGGATACGGCAATCACTTCCTGAAGGGGCCCTTCGAATTCCCCTGCGCGGCGCAGATTCTCTTTGCGTCGGAGGGAAAGGAGCCGTTTCTTTTTGGCGGTTCGCGGGTTCAACCCAAACCCCGCGAGCTCATCGCGCCGGGATTCTATCCATGCACGCCTATCCGAACGTTCCGAATTCGCTCTATCGCCCTGAATTTGAGCATGACGCCTGTGGCGTTGGCTTCATTGCCAACACCAACGGCCGTCGTGAACACCGCATCGTGGAGTTCGCCCTGGAGGCGCTCAATTCCCTGTCCCATCGCGGAGCGCTGGACGCCGACGCCAAAACCGGTGACGGCGCGGGGGTGTTGACCCAGCTCCCGAAGGCCTTTTTCAAGCGCGAGGCCGAGAAGCTCGGGTTTCGCGCGGTGGCCGAGGCGGACATCGCCGTCGGATTCCTCTTTGCGCCGGCCGGCAACGACCACGTCGTCCAGCAGTGCAAGCGGTTCATCGAAGAGGCCTGCGCCAAGTACGGCGTCGGCTTCCTGGGCTGGCGCCTGGTGCCAACCCAGCCGAGCTGCCTGGGCGACAAGGCGCGGGCGACCATGCCCGAGATGTTCCAGTGCCTGCTGTCCCGGGGCGCCGGCTGGTCCGATGAGGGCTTCGAGCGAAAGCTCTTCCTGGCCCGCAATCACGCCGAGCGCGCCGCGATGGAGGAGAAGATCCAGGGATTCTACTGCCCGTCGTTCAGCTCCCGCACCATCGTTTACAAGGGACTGTTCAACGCGCCGCAGCTGCCCAAGTTCTACTCCGATCTGCGCGACCCGCTGTTCGTGACCGCGCTGGCGTTGTTCCACCAGCGGTACTCCACCAACACCTTTCCCACCTGGCACCTGGCGCATCCCTTCCGGATGCTGGCCCACAACGGCGAGATCAACACGCTCCTGGGGAACAAGAACTGGACCCGCGCACGGGAAAAGGAACTCACCTCCACGGTGTGGGGCGAGGAGATCGCCACCCTCCATCCGATCATCCAACCCGGCGGATCCGATTCCGCGGCCCTCGACAACGCTCTCGAGGCATTGCAGCTCTCGGGGCGTCATCTGCTCCACGGCGTGACCATGCTGGCGCCGGAGGCGTGGGAAAACATGGAGGACATGGACCCGCAGCTCCGGGCCTACTACCAGTACCATGCCTGCCTGAACGAGCCGTGGGATGGTCCCTCTGCCGTGGTGTTTTCCGACGGACGCACCATCGGTGCGACGCTGGACCGCAATGGACTCCGCCCGGCGCGGTACAAGCGCTACGAGGACGGCCTGATCGTCATGGGTTCCGAAGTGGGAGTGGTCTCACTGGATGAGTCCAAGGTGGTGGAGAAGGGGCGCCTCGGACCGGGGCGCATTCTGGCCATCGATACCGAGACCGGTGAACTTCTCGGCAACGACGCGGTGAAGCGGTTCGTCTCCAGCCTCCGTCCCTACGGCGAATGGGTGGCGGCCAATCTTGTCCCGTTGTCCTCGGTGGCCGATGCCAAGCCGGAGGCGCCGGATCCGGTCAACGTGCTCGATCTCACCCTCCAGCAGGTCGCCTTCGGATGGGACCAGGAGCAGGTGGAGGATCTGCTGAAGCCGATGGCCACGCAGGCCGCCGAGCCGATTGGATCGATGGGTGACGACACGCCCATCGCGGTACTCTCGCGCCGCCCTCGCCTGCTTTACGACTACTTCAAGCAGCTGTTCGCGCAGGTCACCAATCCTCCGATCGATTCGATCCGGGAAAAGGTGGTCATGTCCCTCAACACCTCGCTGGGCCCCCGCCTTTCGTGGTTCGAGGAGACGCCCGAGCACGCACGTCAGGTGCGGCTGGATTCCCCGTTCCTCTTCACGAGCGATTTGGAGGCGATCCGCAGCCTGCCCCAGCCCTGGTTTCGTTCCGCCACGCTGGCCGCCCATTTTCCGGCGGCCCAGGGCGCGGCGGGTCTTGATGCGGCACTGACGGCGCTGTGCAATGAGGCCGACCGCCTGGTGGATTCCGGCATCAGCATTCTGATCCTCACCGACCGTGGCGTGGATGCGGCGCATGTGCCCATCCCGATGCTGCTGGCCATGGGGGCGGTGCATCATCAGCTCATCCGGTCGGGCCGCCGTCTGCGTTGCTCCATTCTCTGCGAATCGGGTGAGTCGCGCGACGTGCATCACTTCGCGGCGCTGTTCGGCTTTGGCGCGAGCGCGGTGCATCCGTATGTGGCCCTCGACACCATTCGCGATGCGGTGGAGGCCGGAAAGTACGGCGAGATCACCGTGGAAACCGCGGTGAAGAACTTCCGCAAGGCCATCGAATCCGGACTGCTCAAGGTGATGGCCAAGATGGGCATCTCCACGCTGTCCAGCTATCGCGGCGCCCAGGTGTTCGAGGCCATCGGCGTGGGGCAGGAGGTTATTGACCGCTGCTTCTTTGGCACGGTCAGCCAGATTGGCGGCGTCGGGCTGCCGGAGATCGCCCACGATGCGCTGCGTCGCCACACCGCCGCCTACGCGGTTCCCGAGGCGGCCGCGCTGGATGTCGGTGGCAGCTACCGTGTGGCCAAGGGCGGACGCGGCGAATCTCACGCCTTCAATCCGCAGGTG
>CANGMO010000473.1 GCA_947454295.1 Verrucomicrobiota bacterium
GTTGGAGAAGGTAAATCAGGAACTCGCCGACGCGGAAAAGAAACGGCCGGTGTACCGCAAGCTCGTCGCCCAGACCGCCGTCGTGGAAGAATGGGTGAAGGGGGATCGCGACTGGCTCGATCACTACGCCTACCTCACCTCGATCCTGCCGCCAAGCGAGGAGGTCTATCTCACCTCGATGGCGGTGAGCGGGCAGGGGGTGATCCGCCTCACGGTCCAGGCGCGATCCGGCGAGACGCTGGCCCGGCTGGAGACGCAATTGCGCGCGGCGGGCTATGACGTGAAGCCGCTGGCCATCACTCCGGGCGCCGACCGGTTCGGCTACGAGTTTCGTTCGAACGTGGAGCTGGTCGTGCCCGACAAGCTCCGCATTGACCTGCAAAAGGTGAAACCGCCACCCCGTCCCCTCGATGACATGTCCCTCGAGCCGGCGGCCTACCGGAGGATTGCAGGATGAATCAGCGCGAGAAAATCCTCGCCGTATCGGTGGGCGGTGTCGTGCTGCTCTTTGCGGCGATCTATGCCCTGCAGGTGGTCATCCTCCAGCCAGTGCGTGAATTGGACCGCCGGATCGCCGGCACCAAGGAGCGGCTGGCCAAGATCCAGACCGAGCGTCGCAATTATTTCGCCGCCGAGGACCGGCTCAAGACGATCACCTCGCGCACGTTTGCCGACACCATCGACCAGGCAAGCGCCCGTTCGGGCGAGATGCTTACCCAGCAGATCCTGGCGGCGGGATTGCGCGAGACGTCGTTCACCCGAACGCCGTTCGGTCCGCGCGTGCTCCGGGGCGCCAATGAGATCGGGTGGAACGTCCAGGGAGACGGGGCGCTGTCGAATGTGGTGAATCTGGTGTTCCTTCTGAACGAAACCCCGTGGCTCCACCGCACCGAGGGACTGGTGGTCGCCAGCGGTGATTCGCCGGGGGTAGTGCGGGTGCGATTCCGCTACCTGACGCTGGTGATTGAGCCGGCGCCCGAGGTGACGCGCACGAATCTGGTGGCGCGGCACGGACTCGATTCCCCCCGTCGTCATCTGCTGAACGCCATTGTCTCCCGCGACATCCTGCGTCCCTACATTCGCCGGCCGCCCACGCCGATTCCGGGACAGCCCTCCACGCCGTCGAAGCAGCGGAACGCGCCGCTCGGGCCGGAGAACTTCCGCGTGGTGTCCCTCTCCGAATGGCAGGGACGTCCGGAGGTGCACGTTCGTGACCTCGCCGCCCAAAAAACCATGGTGTTCCGTCCGGGCGATGAACTCGGTGGCGGAACCGTGGCGATGGTGGACTACCGTCCGCTGCCCAAGCCTGGCAACTCCCTCCTGCAGTCGTTTAGCCGCGTCATTCTCCAGATTGGCGACGAGTACTGGGCGGTGGAACGCGGCCGGACCCTGGCCGACAAGCGCCGTTTGACCCCGGCCGAATTACCCCCGGACCTCGTTCGTCCGCATTGAAAGTGCAACGCAATCCCGTGCAATCTCCCCTCTCCGCCATGAAATCATTCCCGTTGCTCTTCGCGGCCGTCCTGCTCGCCCTGCAGCCGGGCGCCGTCGTGCGCGCCCAGACCGGCGCCACTGCCGCGTCAGCCACCGGCACCAACGCCGCTCCGGCCCCTGCAGTGGTGAAGCCCGATGTGGTGGTGAAGGCCACCCCCAGGCCCGCGACTCCTCCGGCCGTCGAACGGAACATCCGGTTCCAGTTCGACGGGATTCCTTACTCCGATGTCATCGACCGCTTCGCCCAGATGGCGACCAAGCCCCTGCTCGCCGACACCAACGTGCTGGGCACGCTGACCTACGACGATCCCAACGCCTATTCTTACACCGAGGCGCTGGACACGCTGAACCAGATCCTCGCGCTCAAGGGCGTGATGCTCCTGGAGGATGGCAAGAACCTGCGGCTGGTTCCGTTCAAGCAGCTCCCGTCGATGCCGATTCGCATCCTGCGCGGTACCGAGAACGTCGGCGATGTCCGGCCGAGCGAGGTGGTCACGGTAGTGATGGAGGGCACCAATCTCGACAGCAAGGAGGTCATGGAGTCGGTGCAGGGAATGCTCTCCACCGCCGGATCCATGACGGCTCTGGGTCGTGGACGCGGCCTGGTGGTGACCGACCGGCTCTCCAACATCCAGCGCGTCCGCACGCTGCTGTCCACGATTGGCACCGAGACCTCCTCGGAGCGCCAGATGAAGACCTACACGCTGCTGCACGCCTCGGGCGCCATCGTGTCGGATCTCCTCAATCGGACCTTCGGCATCGCCACCGCGCCCAAGCGGACCTCCTTCAATCCGAACACCAAGGCGCTGGAAGTCCTGCCGCCCGATCCCAATGACTACGTCACCTCGGTCTATGACGAGGCATCGCGGACCTTGCTCCTCTTCGGACCGCCCGACCGCCTCGCGCTGGCCGATGAACTGGTAAACCGGTTCGAGCAGAAGGAGGGCACTGCCGGCGATGTGCGCATCTACTATCCGCAAACCATCAAGGCGGACGAGCTGGCAAACATCATCCGCCAGGCGATTCCGGGCGTCGCCGCCCCGAATGAACCGGCCGCCACCTCGGCCACCAAGGCGCGGGTGATGGCGGATAGTCCGCAGAACCGGGTCATCGTCGCGTCGCCCGTGCCGGGGCAGCTGGACCAGATCGAGCAGCTGGTCCTTCGCGTGGACAAGAACGCCCTCGGACCCGGGAACCCCACCCGAATTGATCCGAACGCCACGCCGGTCAAAACCCAGTCGATTCAGCTCACCAAAATCTTCCGTCCCCGCGCCACCGAAGCGACCAACGTCGCATCGATCGTGCGCCAGGCGCTAACTCGCCGGGAGAAGTCCGGACAGATCGCCACCACGGCGAGCATCTCCTACGACGCCGGCAGCCAGAGCGTCGTGGTCACCGGAACCCCGTCCGATCTTCAGACCGCCACGGACATCGTGTCGCAACTGGAGACCGGCACCAGCCAGCCGACGCCGCTTCAGACCCGGTTCATTGATGTGGGATCTCCCGAGGAGGCCCGCCGGCTGCAGCCGCTGGTGGAGCAGCTCTACAAGAACCAGTCCGCCGACGGCGGTCTGGGGACCGTGGCCCATGCCAAGATTCTCGCGGACACGGAATCCGGCCGGCTGATCGTCACCGCTTCACAGGATCATCTCGCCCGCATCGAATCGCTGGTCCGTCAGCTGCGCTCGGACAAGGCGACCGTGCAGACGCGGCACCTCAAGGTCA
>CANGMO010000474.1 GCA_947454295.1 Verrucomicrobiota bacterium
AGAGCACCACGATCGTGATGGCGAGCAGGAACGAGAAGGCGGTGAGCGCGCGGAATCCGGTGCTTCGGACGAAGCGGTCCGCTCCGACGCCCATGAAGAGAGAAGGCAGCAGCAGCGCGTAGTACGGTGCCGCGACGCGCCCGCAGGCCACCATGCCGGTGCCGGCGAGGAAGGCGGCGATGGAAATCCAGGGCGACAGCCGCAGGGCCCGCGAGGCGAAGGACTCCTTCGACCCGGAATTCCGGCTGCGCCCGCGCCAGGCAGCCAGGGCCAGCACGCCGGCGGCGAGGGTGGGACCGGTGCCGAGGCCCGCGTTTTCCTCGTTGTTCAGCTCGCGCAGTTCATAGCTCGCGGCCCCGAGTTCCACGCGTTTTTCGATGCGCGCCTTCCACCCAACGGGCAGGTGCGTGCCGATCCAACGGTTCCAGGCCGAGGCGCCGGGACAGAGCGGGGGCACCGCGCTTTGCAGGGTTAGGAGTGCAGCGCTGTGAACGAAGTAGAGACCCGGGGATCCGTGAACCAGCATGGCGCGCTCCATGACCAAGCCCGTCCAGTCACCGCAGAACCGCACATTCAGCACCGCCGTCGGTAGAAAGGAAACGGTGGCGGCCAGCGCGGCGGTGGCGGCGAGTTGCAGCGGCCGTTTCAGCATTCGTCCCGCCATCGGCAGAAGGGCGAGAGCCACCGGCAGCAGCAACGGCAGGTTGCTCACCTTCGCCGAGGTCATCAGCCCGGCGGCCAGCAGGGAGGCGGCGACATCGCTGAACCGTTCGGTTTGCCGCGCACGCAGTGCGTAGTGCATCGCCGCGAGCGGCCAGAGGGCGCCGAACAGATCATTGCCGATGCTCCCCGCCTGCAGGGCAAAGCAGCCTCCGGTGGGCAGCAGCCACATCCAGGCCCGCGCCACGCGACCCGACACGCCAAGCCCGCGCCATACCGAAAAGATCAGGCCGGGAAACAGCAGGAACGAACCCGTGTTCAGCAGAAAGAGGAAGCGGTCGGACTTGAATAGCGCGAGCCATGGGAGGGTGGCCCATTCGAAGCCGGCGGTACGGACATTCAATCGCTGATAGGCCGATTCCACCCAGTGCCAGCGGCCCTCGGCGAGCCAGAACAACACGCGCGGCGTGCGGTAACTCAGGCCGTCGTAATTGCTCGGCGGATGCAGCAGGCCACCGGCGAGGGTGAGGAGCGCGAGGCAGGCGAAGGCGAGGGGAAGCGGCTGACGCAGTCGACGCCCGAGTGTGCGGAGCAGGGATCGCGACGAAGGGGAGTTGGACTTGGGCCGGAGTCTCCACGCGACCCCGCCAACCAGCGCGGCGACCGCGAGAAGCACCGGGAGTTGCAGGCCACCGAAGAGGGACAGGCCCCAGCCGGCGGCTCCCGCGGTGACATTGAACCACAGCCAGGGCCGCAACCCCGGCGGGGAGGTCACGCGGTGCGGCGCCATCACGGGATCAGGAGGCCACCCGTTCGAAGACGAACAGGTTGTTCAATCCCAGCTGAAACCGCTCGTGCTTCAGCAGACGGAATCGCGGCGGGCTGAAGATCTTGTCGGTCATCGAGGTTTCGTACCCGTGATGTTCCTCCAGCGACATGCCATGCACGAGGCGCAGCTTGAGCAGGAGGGTCAGGATGTGATCCACCATCGGGGACGGCACGGTGATCACCAGGAGGCCGCCGGGACGGAGGTGGGCGGCGATGCCGTCGGCGAGCACCTGGTGCTGGTCGTTGGGAAAATGCTCGAGCACCGCGAGCATCGCGATGGCATCGAAGGGGCCGCCGCCGGCGGGCAGATCGCCGGGGAAGAATCCGCTGACCAGCCGGTGTCCTCCGGGCGTGCGTCCGGGTTCGGGAAGCGTGGGATCGATGCCCAGGCTGCCGGAACCGCACAGGCCCGGGTGATCCAGCAGGACACCGTCGGCGCTGCCCAGATCAAGCACGCGCATTCCGGGCACGATGAATCGCGCGGCGGTCCGGACGCGCCAGTTCTGCAGATACCGGTCCAGGAAGGTCATGGCGGAATCGCGTTCAGGCCTGCGGCGCGGGAGCCGGGGCAGCAGGCTTGCCGGTCGTCTTCAGTCCGAGCACGCCCATGAAGAAGCTGCTCGAGATGCACTGGATACCCAGGATGACCAGGATGGCCGCGGGGATAAGCCGGCGGATGTTGGCCGCGTAGTCGATCACACCGAAGTGGGCCGCCTTCCACACCAGCACCGCGCGCAGGAACAGCGCCGCACCAAACAGTGCGGTGAGCACGCCCACGATGAGACCGCGCTCCACGGTGAAGCGGCGGATCAGGCCGGAGAATCCGGTGTCGGCGTTGAGCAGGCCCTCATTGACCGCGAACACCTTGGTGAAGAAGGCGAGCGATACGAGCTGCGCGCCGAGCACCATCCAGAGTCCCGCGGTGAGCTGGGCGCCGACGTCGAGTTGCACGCCGCCCAGTTGCATGGGGGCGAGGCTCAGCACGCCCATGCCCGCCGTGCCGGCTGCCAGCAGCAGCGTGCCGGGCAGCAGGAACAGCCACTTGGGCGAGTAAATCAGCATGAACCGCAAATGCCGCCAGCCGTCGCGCCAGGGCTTGAGATGCGGCGGGCGGTTGCGTCCGTCCTTGTGCAGCGTGATCGGCACCTCGGTGACGCGCAGACCGCGGATGGTGGCCTTCATCACCATTTCCGACGCGAACTCCATGCCGGTGGTCTGGAGATCCATCTTCCGGTAGCCCTCCGCGGAAAAACCGCGCATGCCGCAATGGAAGTCGTGGATCGGGGTCTTGAAAAAGAGGCGTCCGAGGAAGGAGAGCGAGGGATTACCGATCCAGCGGTTCTTCCAGGGCATGGCGCCCGGCATGATGGATCCGCCGCCATTGGGCAGCCGGCATCCCATCACGAGTTCGTATCCTTGGCGGAGTTTTTCGACGAAGCCCTTGATCTGCGAGAAGTCGTAGCTGTCGTCGGAGTCGCCCATCAGGATCCAGCGTCCACGGGCCGCCGCGATGCCGCCGCGCAGGGCGTTGCCGTAGCCCTTGGCCTTCACGCGTTCAACGCGCGCGCCGAGGCGCTCGGCGATTTCGATCGAGCCGTCGGTGGAACCGTTGTCCGCGATGAGCACCTCGCCGGTCACGCCGGCGGCCGCAAGGCCGGCATGAGCCTTCTCGATGCAACGGGCGAGGGTTTCCGCCTCGTTCAGGCAGGGCATTACAATGGTCAGCTC
>CANGMO010000475.1 GCA_947454295.1 Verrucomicrobiota bacterium
CGAATCGGAAAAACGCACTGGGCCGATCGGACTTGGGTTTCGGGTGCCCCTGGTCATCGCGTCGCCGTGGAGTCGCGGCGGCTTCGTGAATTCCCAGGTCTGCGATCACACGTCGATCCTTCGGTTGATCGAGACCCTGGTGGGTCACCGGACGGGAAAGTCGGTTCGCGAGACGAACATCAGCGCGTGGCGTCGGACGGTCTGCGGGGACCTGAGTTCTGTTTTTCGGCCGGACTCCGGGCCCAGGCCGGAGCCGCTCAAGCCGCTGCAGCGCGATGCCTTCCTCAGCGGCATTCACCAGGCTCAGTTTCGTCGACTCCCGGACGGATTTCATGCGCTCTCCAAGGACGACCTCTCCCGAGCGAAGGCGTCCCCGCACGACGCGGCGTGGCATCCGACGCAGGAACCCGGGAATCGACCGTCCTGCGCCCTGCCGTACGAGCTGGCGGTGAATGCGCGCCTCGATCGCCACACGAAGTCGGTGGAACTTCAATTCGGCGCCGGACGGACGCGATTCGGCAACCGGGCCGCCGGAGCGCCATTCCACGTGTATGCGCGCGGGCTGATTGAATCTACGGCGTCCGCGATCCGATCCTACGCGGTTGCAGCCGGTGACACCTTGAGGGACCAGTGGCCCCTGAATGCGTTTCTCCATGCGCAGTTTCATCTGGAGGTACACGGACCGAACGGATTCTACCGAGAGTTCCGCGGCGGCCCGGGCGAACCCGCCATCGAAATCAACGCCGACGCAGTTTCAGAGTCACCGTCGGCGGCGCCACAACTTTCGATTCAATGGAGGCGGGAGGGTGACAAACCACTCACCTTGAAACTCGAGGACCTCAGCTATGGCGTAGAACCCCGGACCATCGCGTGCTCCGGGTCATCAGGGGGCCTGCGCCTTGATTTGAAGCCGAGCCATGGATGGTACGATTTCGCGATTCGCATCGAGGGAAACGAAAACCGGCTGTGGCGTTTCGCAGGTCGAATCGAAACCGGCGCCGACAGCGTCAGTGATCCACGCCTCGGAGGGTCTCGAACCTAGGCGTTTGCCCCGCGTCCGAAACCACACCATTCAAAGAAAAAGGGCCGGGCAATCCACTGCCCGGCCCCGCGTCTACCAAACAACCCCAAATCAGTTCGCAGCCCGGTAGAACTTGGCCGTTCCGGTCGAGCCGCCGCTCACGCGGAACGGGCTGGTGGCCCCGGCAACCGGGGTGAATCCCGCGGGATTCACGGTGTCCGAGGACTGCAGCGCCCCGGTGAAGGTGAGGATGAGATCCGCGCCCGACCGGGTGATCGAGAGGGTTGGCGCCGGCTTCGTGGTGATGCCGGCGAACGCCTTCAGGGCACCCTGGCCCGTGGCATCGTTGATCAGTGTCTTGGTCCCGTCGGCGGCCACGCTGAAGAACTCGGCATTGGCGCCACCGCCGCCCTGGAAGTAAACGGTGCGGATCGGGTACACTCCGGGCGTCGGGACCACGACGCTGAACAGCGTGTCACTCGCCCCGCGGCCGCTATTGTAGACGCCGAGTTTCGGAGTCGGATCCTGCCCAAGACTCACGACCACTCCGCCCGCATCCGCGAGATGATCCTTCAACTTCTGGCCGTCGTGGATGTTCACCATGACGCCGGCAATGGGCGACGCGACGCCGGTCATTACGACGGGCAGGATTCCGTCCGTGCTGCTTTCATCGCGGTTGTTCACGACGATCACCGCCCTCGCCCCGGCCTTGAGGGCCCGGTTGAACTTGTCGGTGAAGGTCACCGTGCCGCGGTCGATTAGGACGATGTTGTTGGTGACGTCGGCAACATTGGTGATGTCGGAGTCCGCGAGGGGCGGCTGGGCATAGACCAGCTTGCCGGTGATGGGCGTGGTCGGCAGCGGCAATCCGATGCCGCCCTCATCCGATCCCGCCGATACCGCGCCAATCGCTCCGGAAATGGACACCGGCGCGTTGACCTTCAGGGCATAATTGGAAGCCGGTCCGGTTGATTCGTAGGTCGCGAATCCGTCGTCGCTGTTGACCCCGAGCGTGTAGTAGCCGGCGCTGGGGAACTCGATGTAGGTCTGGACCTCCAGGGCGAAGTTGTCCGTCGGGCTCGAATACACGGGGGTTCCCGGAATTCCTGGGAATAACGATTCAGCGCCAAAGTTTCCCTGCTGTCCGTCATTGGAAGGGTCCTTGTCGTAGTTCACCACGCCCGACTCATGATAGTAGCCGCCGGTGAACCCAGTGGTGGACGCGACATTCGGTCCGAACAGCCCCAGCAGCTCCTGCTCGGCGAACGACACGAGGTTTTGCGCCTGGTTGCCGCCCGCCGTGCCCACGGCGGGACTGGTGACATCGAGCTGATAGGTCTTGATACGGAATCCAGGATTCGCCGGATCGCCCGAACCCACCGGCGACGCCATCCCGGCATCGAGCGTGGCGTAGGGCCCCACGAGGAAATTCCAGCTGTTGGTTACCGGGGCGCCTCCCCCCGCGGTGTAAACCAGGGTGGCGCTATTGGTACCCACCGGCAGGAGGTTCGGATACTTGTTCGTCACCGACACCGTCGTCTGCGTGCCCGACTTGGTGATCGACGGCGTCACCGCCGTGCCGTTCAGCAGAAGCTTGATGCTCCCGGAATCCACCACTGCCGCGGAGCCATCGGCGACGACCACCTGGATGGGCGCAGCGGCCGAAACCGTGCGGCCTTCGGCGAACAGCCCGGGTTCCGGACTGGCCGAAGCCACATACGGGCGAATCACCGACGCGGCCTGATAGACTCGGATGGATCCGGGCTTTCCCGCATCGTTCACCAGGGCGAATGATCCATCGTCGAGAACCGAGAACAGTTCCATGTTGGCCCCGCCGCCGCCGTTCTCCCAGAGGGTGCGAATCGGGTAGTAGCCAGCCTTTGAGACATAGAAGGTGAATAGCGTTCCCGGCACACTCGCGCCCCGGCCGCCGTCAAACTGGCCCAGCATTACGGTGTTGAGCTTCTCGCCCACACTCGGCGCGACGCTCACCCGGAATCCATCATCGCTGCTGACGCCCCAGGTGTAGGTTCCCACCGAGGGAAAATAGGCGTAGGTGAGAATCTCCATCGCCGCGTGGTCGTAGCCGTTCGGTCCCGTTCCTGGGAATCCAGGGAGCTCGGTCTCCGAACCAAAGTTTCCCTGCGTTCCATCCCCGGCGGAGATCTTCGCGTAGTTGATCACGCCGGTCTC
>CANGMO010000476.1 GCA_947454295.1 Verrucomicrobiota bacterium
GATGAATCACCTGGCCAATTGCGATCAACGCCGGGAGCGCATAACTGACGACGGGAAGCCGCAGCGCCCCGAACAACCCGCGTGGCAGGGCCGCCAGTTCAAACGGCAACGGTCGCACCCGACGCCACCCATCGGCCCCCAGCCGTCCGCTGAGGGCGAGCGTCATGGTGATCGGCACGCTAAAGGTGCGATCGCTGCCGTAGCGCGCCTCAATCGCCGGCACGAGGTTCTCCAGACTTCCCGCGGCCCGCGTGAGATAGCCGCGCGCCCGATCCGACGCCGGAGCCAGCGCGGGATCCTGATCCCCCTGCGCCGCGCCAAACGCTGCCCAGACCAGGGCCGTGGTGCTGAGATTGCTTTCACTGCGGACGGTGTCGCCCCAGCCACCATCCGCGTTCCCATGCGCTGCGAGCCATTCGCGTCCGCGACGGATGCGCGTCGCCTCGCCGTGGCGGTCCAGGGTTGCCAGGGCCATCACCGCAGTCGCCGTCGAAAGGGCGCTACTGCTCAGCTCACCCTCCCAAGCGAAGGCATCCCCCCGTTCCGCCTCGAGGAGTTCCCGGATGCGCCGCCGGGCTGCCGCCATTCGCTGCTGGAGTTCAGCGGTCACAGGCTCAGATGCCCCAGTGCCAGCAGGCCATAGAACGTGTACTCGGCATCGAGATAATCATCGGCCCAGTGCCCATGGAATCCGCCTTCGGCAGACCAGAGCGTATCGATGAAATCGAGGCAGCGTTCGTGCACCAGACTCGGAATGCGACGCTCCATGGCGGCCAGCGCATGAAGCGCGGTGGCGGTCGAAAGCAGATCCGGAATCGGCGCGCCGGGCACCGCCAGAAAACCGCCCTCGGGATGCAGCTGACGCAGCAGCCAGTCGCCCACCTCTTGATTCACCGGAAATCCCAGATGGCGAATGAGAGTCACCGCGCCGCCCGTGGCATTGAGCGACCCGAACTTCATTCCGGGCGCATTGCTCCACGCGCCGTCGGGGGTCTCCAATCGTTTGAGGCTGCGGATCAGATCCAGCGGTCGCGACGGAGTGCGACCGAGATCCTGATACGCCCCCAGCGCGACGAATGCCCCGTAGGCGGTGCCATGGGCCACCTTCCGATCCCCTTCATATCCGCCATCGGGTTTGCGATACGCTTCGATGCGTTCCAGCAAGGCATGGATTCGCGATGCGGGCGGCAGCGTTCCACCGAGGGCGGCCCAGCAGCGTGCCAGCGTCGAGAGGTGGACAAAATCAAGGCCCTCGCCATCACCGTGCGACTCCAGCCAGGAGCGCAGCCGCTCGGTCGGAACGGCGACGTCCAGCGCCTGCGCGGCGGCCAGCGCGAAGACCGTGTAATAGAGATCGGGTTTGCCGCCGCGATCGGTCGCAGCCCCCTCCGGTCCGAACTGGCGGGCAAGAAACTGCCGCACCAGATCCGTGGAATCCCCCAGAAGCCGGGGGGACAGCCGCGCAATTTGCAGCAATTGGAGACGCAGACTCACGCCGGCATGGCATCACCCTGCGGCGCCACGGCACCGAGCGCCGTGGCGGCATTGCGTTCCTCCTGCTCCTTGCACCATCCCTTGATTTCCACGTCGTTGAAAATCTTCCCCACCACCCGACGCAGCAGCCCCTTGAGACTCGGGTGTTCCAAATCGGCGAGGGACCGGATGGCCTCCTCCTTGTAGCTCTCGAGCAGATGCTCGCTGCGTTCGTCGGCCTTCAGCTCGCGGCACAGCGCCTCGATCTCCGCGGAGTCGGGCGCGATCTCGCGTCGCCACAGCCGATCCATCAGCGCACGCTTCTCTCCCGAGGCCCGTTCCCGTGCAATGGCGAGCACCAGCGACGGTCGGAGACCGGCGATATCGTCCGTCTCACCGGACAATCCGAGGTCACTGAGGTCATCACGAATCTGATAGGCGATTCCCAGGGCGCGGCTGAACTTGCCGAGCACCTCGCTGCATTCCTCGTGCTGACCGGCGTACAGCGCCCCGAGGCGCAGTGCGACCTCGAAGGCCGGCGCGGTTTTGAGGCGGAAGATATCCACCACCTGCAACGGCGTGAGCACCCCGGGCTTGCGGGTCCACAGCAGCTCGGCGCCCTGGCCGCGGCACAGTTCGCGTTGACCTTCGGAGGCCACGCGAACCATTTCCGCCCGCGTTTCGGCAGAGGCCTTGCAGGCCGCCAGCAGCCGGTAGCCTTCACCGATGAGCAGGTCGCCCACATTGAGGGCCACGGCCACGCCGTGCTCTTCATGCAGGGTCTTCTCTCCGTAGCGGACGCGATCGTTGTCCTGGATGTCGTCGTGGATCAGCGACGCCTTGTGGAAGCATTCCACCGCCACGGCAACCTTGCGCAGGTCCGCCGGCAGATCGGCATCCGCCTTGCCGCTGAGCGCCTGAAACGCGGAGACGGTCAGGAACGGCCGCCAGCGTTTGCCGCCGCGCATCAGCCATTGCCGGGCAATCTGCTCGGTCTCGCCCTGGGCCGGGCCCATGATCAGATCGAGCGAGGCGGGGGCGAACCAGAAGTCCACCTCGTCGCGCAGGCGGCCGAGATCGAGCCGGCGAGTGCGATCGTCGGCGGTCAAATGGATGTATTCCCAGACCCAGTCGAGATCGACATTGGTGTCGATGCAATCGTCCTGCAGCAGCGGCACCGCCACTCCGGGAATCGCAGCCGCCTCCATGTAGGGGAAGGCGCGTTCCAGCACGCTGAGACAGCTGACGCCGACGATCGCCTCGATCTTTCCCGTTTGGATGAGGCTCATGACAATCGCGGAGCCCTCCGCCACCAGCACGGCATAGCCCAGTCGCTCGGCCTCGGTAGTGAGATCCTGAATTGAGCAGAGGCCGCACTGCTTGCACAGCAGGCCGAATTCATCGAAGGGGGCCGGGCACTTCGCCTCGACTCGCAGGCACTTCGGAAGCAACAGCAACCGGCGTTCAAACGGCACCCCGGCCAGCTGCTCGCGCCACATTTCGTTGTTCAGGAGCACCCCGATGAAATCACGATAGATCGGCTCGCAGCCCAACTTCGCCACCAGCTTGTCGGCATGCACCTTCAGATCGGAGGAGGGCAGCGGCGGCACCGGCTTGTACTCCGCCACGTACTCCCGCACCGCGTGCAGGATGTGCTGCCGCAGCACGACGGTGGGCGGGATGTTCTTCTTGGCGGGACGCCACTTCTGCTGCGGCACGAGACGCGGCAGGCC
>CANGMO010000477.1 GCA_947454295.1 Verrucomicrobiota bacterium
ATCGCGCCAGTCAGGGCGATCTCGAAGCGCGCCTGGTCGGCTTTCATACCCATGCCGAACTCGGTGCGCTGGTGGCAGCCTTGAATCGCATGCTGGATGTCAGTGACGCCTTTGTTCGCGAGGCCTCTGCGGCCATGCAGGAGTGCAGTCACGATCGGTTTCACCGACCGATCCTGCTGCGGGGTCTGCAGGGCGCCTATCGTCAGGCCGCCGTCACCATCAATGCCGCCGGCGCGAAGATGCGGGAGAACTCCGAGCAGCTTTCCATGGTGGAAACGATGGCGCGCGATAACACAGGAACGGTGACCTCCGTCGCCGCGGCCTGCGAAGAGTTGACCTCGACCGGGATGGAGATCTCACGTCAGACAGGCGCGTCGGCGTCGGTGACGGTGGACACGGTCCGCGAGGTGAACCGGGCGGTGGAATCGGTCCAGCTGCTCACCGCTGCGGCCGGAAAGATCGTTCGGGTGGTGACCCTCATCAATCGCGTGGCCGAGGAAACCAATCTGCTGGCCCTCAATGCGACCATCGAAGCGGCGCACGCCGGACAGGCGGGGCGCGGCTTTGCGGTGGTGGCCAACGAGATCAAGGAGCTCTCCCGCAGCACCAAGAGCGCGACGCGCGAAATCCAGCTTCAGGTCGCGGAGATGCAGCAGACTGTGAAATCCGTCGACGGCATCTTCCAGGGCATCCACGGCCTCATCGGCCGCATCGATGAAAGCTTCGCCTCCATCCAGAAGGCGATGCAGGACCAGGTTCTGGCGAACTCCGAGATCAGTCAGAGCGTCGTGCGCCTCTCTGAGAACACCGCCCAAGTCTCCGAACGCATCGCGCAATCCCGCAAGCACGGAGCGGGAGTCGGAGATCGGAGATAGAAGATCGGAGGTGGGACGGGGAGCGGTAATCGGTGATCGGCGAAGCCTCCCTCTTCCTCTTAATCCTAATCGTAATCTTAATCGTAATCCCCCCAGCCCCATCTCGCATTACTGAGCGCAATGATGTGCGCCTCGGATCCCATCGAACGATGGCCCACCGAAAATAGCCCCGGCCTTCAGGCCGGGGTTTCCGTGCGTTCAGGCCCCCGAGTCCCGCAGGGACGGCAGAAGGACGTTCCTGTCGTCCCTCCGGGACTCGCTTCACCCTCGCACCAATACCCCGGCCTGAAGGCCGGGGCTATTTTCGAAGAAGAAGGGCCGGAGCGTCGACCCGCGGAATCGTCGAAGCGCAACCCAGCGGTTGGGATCGCGTTCGGAGTCCCGTCTTCAGACGGCTCTGCGTGCGGGTGCGACCGCACGCTTTCGTGTGGTGTTGCCCAAAACGCGAGCCAACACCACCCGTCCCGCGTCCCACGGGACGCAGGACGGTCGAAAAGGTCGCCGCAGCAATGCCCTGCCCAACGATCGCGCCTCGGCGCTCGCGTCCATCCCTGTCAATCGGTGCGAATCCGTGTCCAGGCATCTGAGCCGTTCCGAACCGGGACGGGTTTCTGGTTTCCTCCCCCATTCGGGCCGTTAGGGTCATGCCCATGAATCTTCTCATGCGTTCCCTGGTCCGATTCCTCGGAAGTCTCGGCGTTGTGGCCATGTCCACCGTGTGCCCCCTGGTTTCCGCTGCGGAGGATGTCCCGGGCGAGTTTCGCAAGGGCACCATCGACGTGGGTATCTACGCCAAGGATGCCGACAAGACCGCGCGCTTCCTCACCAACGCCATCGGATTTCACGAGCTGCCAGGCTTCTCGGTGCCCGCGGCGATGGGCAACAAGATCGGCCTCGTGGATAACCAGCCATTCAAGGTGCGCACCTTCGCGCTCGAGGACGGAGACTCCGCGACCCGCATCAAGGTGCTGACCTTTCCACAAGTCGAGGGCAAGCCGGCGGACCAGGCCTACGTCCACACCATGTATGGCATCCGCTATTTCACGCTCTACGTGAAGAGCATCGACCGCGCGCTGGAGCGCCTGAAGGCGGCGAACGTGACGCTGCTCGGGGAAACGCCGGTGGATCTCGGCGGGACGCTGCTGGTGGCGGTTCGGGATCCGGACGGGAACTTCTACGAGCTGATCGGACCTCGAAAGTAGGCCGACATCGGGCTTGGTTCAGGGAAATCGGCAGCAGGACTCGCCACCTCTGAACCGGGCCGCGGGGTCTTAGATCGAGTTCGGAACGATCTGCATCCGGCGACGCAGCTGACCGCAGGCCGCATCGATGTCCCGACCGCGTGGGCGCCGGAAGTGCGCCACCACGCCTCGGTCCTGGAGAACGGCTGCGAATGCCTCGGAATCCGAATCGCTTGAGGGTAGGTACTCCCGGCCGCGAAGACTCGTGCCGGTGCTGTTGTACCGCAGCAGATTGACGTGGAGACGTCGCGAGCCGACGAGGGTTGCCAGCTCGTGGGCGTGTTCCGGGGCATCGTTTACTCCCGCCAGCAGGCAGTACTGGAGTGTCACCGGTCGGGGACGGCGCGCTTGAAACCGGTCGACGGCGGCCATGACCTCGGCAATCGAATAGCGAAGCCCCACCGGGATCAATCCCGCCCGGAGTGTGTCGTTGGGTGCATGCAGCGAGACTGCGAGGTTCACGTTCAACGATGCGTCTGCCAGGGCGTCAATGCCGGGAATGATGCCCACGGTTGAAATCGTGATTTGCCGCGCCCCCAGGCCACCAAGCCGGTTGTCGGCCATCCGTTCGGCCGCTGACAGGACCGCGCTCAGATTGAGCATCGGTTCACCCATCCCCATGAACACGATGGTTTGGAGGGTTCGCCCCGCCGCCCGGGCTTCCCGCCGCAGTGCGATAAATTGCTCCAGGATTTCTCCAACGGTTAGATGCCGCTGAAAGCCCGTCTTGGTGGTGGCGCAAAAGTCGCAGCCCATGGCGCAGCCCACTTGCGAGGAGACGCATCCGGCCGCCCGATCTGGTCGGAAATCCGGCATCAACACCGTCTCCACCGTGGCTCCGTCGGCCAGCTTCAGCAGCAGCTTCGTCGTGCCGTCCGACGCCACCTGACGCATCATCACGGAGGTGGAAGCCCGGGGAACGCTTGATTCGAGGCGTTGGACCAATTCCGCCGGGAGCCTCCGCGAGTCGCAGGCGCCCGGTTCATGGCCGCCAAGCACATCCCGCAGGAATGCGGTCGCGTGGGACGGCTTGAATCCCCAGGACGCGAACATCTGCCCGAGGTCATCGGGGGAGTAGTCGGTCAGGGG
>CANGMO010000478.1 GCA_947454295.1 Verrucomicrobiota bacterium
CCTCGATCTACGGCGAATCCGAGGAACCCGCCAAACACGAGGCGCTCCCGCCTCAGCCACTCTCGCCATACGCGCTGCAAAAATACGCCGCCGAACGGTACGGCCAGCTCTTTCACCGGCTCTACGGACTGCCGACGGTGAGCCTCCGCTACTTCAACGTGTTCGGTCCCCGCCAGGCCTTCGACTCGCCGTACTCCGGAGTGATCGCCCGCTTTTGTACCGCCTTCCTGAAGCAGGAGTCGCCGGTGCTGTTTGGCGACGGACTCCAGTCGCGGGACTTCACCCACATCCGCAACGTGGTCGCCGGAAACCTGCTCGCTCTCGAAGCACCGGAGGCGAACGTGGCGGGTCGCGTGTTCAACATCGCCTGCGGACGGAGCATCAGTCTCCTGCAGCTCGTGGCGGATCTATCCCGGCTCACAGGACGCGCGCTCGCCCCGCAGTTCCAGCCGGAGCGGGCCGGCGACATCCGGCATTCGCTGGCAGACATCTCGGCCGCGCGGGATCGGTTGGGATATGTCCCGGAAACCGATTGGGAAACCGGTCTTCGTGAAACCCTGGGCTGGTACCGGGGTCAGCATACCCCATGAAACGGCTTCGACAGGACGAGGTGAAGGCACTCCGGACTCGGCTCCCACAGTGGACCCGCCGGGGCAGCGTCATTCGCCGCACCTATGAGTTTGCCGGATTTCCCGCGGCGATGCGCTTCGTGAACGCAGTGGCCCGCGCCGCCGAGGTTGCGCAGCACCATCCGGACATCGACATCCGATGGAATCGCGTGCGCCTGGCCCTCACCACGCACGATGCCGGCGGACTCACCCAACGGGATGTGGACCTCGCCGCAAGCTGTGACGCCCTGGCGGTCCGCACCGATCGCCGCAGCCGGCCATGAGCCTCGACGCCCTCTCGCGTCGCGCCGTGCGGGAGTTTCAGTCCGCCTTTCAATCCACGCCCGAGCTACTGGTTCACGCTCCAGGACGACTGGAGTTGCTTGGCAATCACACCGACTACAACCAGGGGCTGGTCCTCGCCACGACCCTCGATCTCGCGGTCAACGTGGCCGTGGCCCGACGACCGGATGCCACTCACCGGCTGCATTCATCGGCATTTCCGCGCGCCGACATTCACCAACGCGGAGAACGGGGGCGCCAACTCCCGCGTGGTCATTGGGCTCGATACGCGCTGGCGCTCTTGGGTGAACTGGAACGGGAGGCGTTGAGCCCGGGTGGATGGGACATCTCGGTGTGCTCGGACCTGCCGCCGGGCGCCGGACTTAGCAGCTCCGCCGCCCTGTTGGTCGCCATCGCCATCGCGGTGGGCGGTCTGCCGCATCGGACGGCAGCCCAGCGATTGCGAATCGCCCGACTCTGCCAGGCAGCCGAGCACCGCGTGGGGGTCCCCTGCGGGCTCCTCGACTACCTCGCCATCCTGCACGGAAAAGCTGGCCATGCGCTCAAGCTGGATCTGCGAACCAATCGGGTGCGGCCGATCCGCTGGCCCCGCTCCCTGGCGTTGGTGCTGATCGATTCGGGGGTACGCCACCAGCTGACCGGCGGCGGCTATGCACGCATCGAGCGCGCCTGCGCGACGGCAGCGCGATCTCTTGGCGTGGCCTCCCTGCGCGAGGTGACCCGTGCAACCTTGAACCGTTTTCTTTCGACGCCCGGCCGGCGCCTCCGGCCCGGGGAGCTCGACGCGATAAATCACGTCCTGACCGAGAATGAGCGCGTGCGCCTCGCAGTCCGCGCCCTGCAACGGGGGGAGCAAGAGGGCCTGGGAGCGCTGCTTTCGGAAAGTCACCGCAGCTCGCGGGATCGGCTGTCCAACAGCACCCCCGAACTCGATGACTGGGTGAGCCGCTGCGCCTCCACGCCAGGCTGGCTGGGCGGCCGGCTCACGGGCGGCGGATTTGGAGGCATGACCGTCCATTTGGTCCGGGCCGCCCGACAACGGGCGTTTCTGCGCCAGCTTTCGCCCGGAACCTCCGCGCTGGCGGCACGTCTCGGCGGTGGACTCAGGGTGATCCCGGTCAACCGACGCACACCGCATTCCGGCTAGGCCTTCGACAGGAAGTAGCCGCGCTGCTTGGCGGAGATCGGCAGTTCGAGACGCTCCATCACCGACAGCAGATCTTCCCAGACCTTCCGCTTCTCCGTCACCGCCTGATTGCGGAGCAGATACGCCGGATGGTAGGTAGGCATGAGGGGAATGCCGCGGTAATCCTGCCAGCTCCCTCGGAGTTTGGTGATGCCGAGAGTCTTTCCCAAAAGCCCTTCCACCGCGGTGGCCCCGAGGGCAACGATGGCGGCGGGTTGGAGAATATCCACCTGTCGATGCAGCCACGGAATGCAGGTGGCCATTTCGTCCGTCGTCGGCTTGCGATTGCCGCTGGTCTGACCCGGGGTGTCGGGACGGCACTTCAGAATGTTCGCGATGTACACATCGGCCCGGCTCAGGCCCATGGCGCCAATCATGCGGGTGAGCAATTCACCCGCCTTGCCGACAAAGGGTTCCCCCTGGATGTCTTCATCCGCCCCCGGCGCTTCGCCCACGAACAGCAGCCGGGCGTGGACCGTTCCAACCCCGAACACCACGGATTTGCGCGACGAGACCAGATTCGGGCAACGGGTGCAGGCCAGGGCCTGGATCCGCAACTCGGCCATGGCGGCTTCGCGGGCGGCAGGATCGAGAGGCGGTGGCAGCGGCGGATGCGTCAGGGGCTGGATTTTGGCACTCACGGAAAGGGGGGCGACGGGCGGCGTGGCAGGCGTCACAGGCGTACCGGAAGAACGAGCCCAGCGCGCCATGGCCGCTCCGGGAATCGGCCGGGCGCCGGAGACAGCCGGAGCGGTTGGCGCAGGGGAAGATGGAGCTACTGGATCGGCGGCCGCCCCGGCCGCGTCACGCGGAGCGACAGTCGATGCGGGAACGCGGGAAACGCCGGCATTCCGCGAGGCTGGAGGCGGCACGGCCGCCAGCGCCGAGAGGGTTTCCGGTCGGACCGAGACCCAACGAACCCCGTCGGCGCGCTGGGCCTCGAGGTGTTGAATGACGGCATCGATGAGCTCGATGGGACCGGTTCCGGACGACACGCACGCAGCCTACCCGGGGCGCACCCCGGGAGCGAAGTGCGAAGTGCGCCCGTGACTTCGGCTGGTCTTGAATCGGGAAACCGCTAGGGTCCCTCCGACGCGCATGA
>CANGMO010000479.1 GCA_947454295.1 Verrucomicrobiota bacterium
CGGGTCGTGGAACGCGCGGTCCGGCGGGGAGTGGCGGATTTGTTCGGCTTCATGTGGGGAAGGAAACGAGGTGGAATTCAGTGCACGCAGAGTCACTCAACCGGTGGGGTGGAAGATTGGAGCGGGGCGGGGATCTCCACCACGGAGTTCACGCCCCCAAACGGATTGGGAATGGAGTTGGGGTTTCCGGGGTCGGGCAGCCAGCGGCCGTCGGCCACAAAGAGGTATTCGTGGAATCCCGGCGGGAGCAGCAGTTCCTTGAACCAGCCGCCGGAGCGCGACTCGATCATGGGAAACATTGAGGGATGCCAGTCGTTGAAGCTCCCGGCGATGAACACTTCACGTGCATCGGTCGCGGGCAGCTTGAACCGGATGCGCTGGGAACCGACGGCGACCACCTTGCCTCCGGGAAGAATTCCTGCGGAGCCTGTCGACTTGGATTTTCGGGATTTCATACGCCTTCTCCAGTTCTCGGAAGTCACACTGCGTCCACGCGGCGGTGGGCGCACACCGCGGATTGGCCAAGCGGACCCTGATTTTGGGAAACGGGATCAATCCCTCAACTCGGACTGGGCAGCCGGCCGTTTCCGTTGCATTCTCCGCCGCCATGAAGGAACCCCTGCGTCCCACCGCAGCGAATCTCGCGCATCAGCCCTTCTTCCGCGGAATGGCGTGGAATCACCTGGAAACCCTGGCCGGGGTGGCCGGGCGGACCGCCTACGACGACGGAACCCTGCTGTTCCGGGAGGGTGACCCGGCCGATTACTTTTTCTCCGTGCTTTCGGGCAAGGTGGCCATCGAGACCGTCTCCGAGGGAAAGCTGCTGCAATTGCAGGTCCTCGAAGAGGGTGACGTGCTCGGCTGGTCGTGGCTGTTTCCTCCCCATCGATGGCATTTTTCGGCGCGGGCCATTGAGCCGGTGACACTATTTTTCTTTGATGGAAAGCATCTCCGCGAACGCTGCGAGGATGATCCCGCCCTCGGGTTTTCCCTGATGAAACGCATGAATGCGGTGGTTTTGGACCGCCTCCAGGCCACCCGACACCGTCTCGCCGTGATGCAGCAGGCCGCCGCCGGCGTTCCAATCCGAATCGCACCGCTTGCCCCTTCCGACGAAGCCCATTAGGCTGCGGTCGTGGCCACCAGCCGGTCCAATCCGCTCCTCGATCAGTTGTCGCAGTCCCAGATTTTTGCGGACTACCAAAAAGCATTTGGCGATGCCACGGGGCTGCCGCTGTCCCTTCGCCCGGTGGAGGCATGGCAGCCGGTGCATCGCGACAGTCCGCACGAAAACCCGTTTTGCGCCCTGATGGCCAAGACAAGTCGCACCTGCGCGGCCTGTCTTGAAGTTCAGGAAAAGGTCGCTGAGAACCCCGGTGCCGGTCCCCGGACGGTCACCTGCTTCGCCGGTCTGAGCGATACCGCGATTCCCCTTCGCTTCGGCCACGAATTGGTGGGCTTCCTGCAAACCGGCCAGGTCTTCCTCGCGACGCCGAATCGCGACAAGTTTGATCGGACCGCCCGTCAGTTGCTGGACTGGGGCCTCAAGACCGACCTCGGCAAGCTCGAGGATGCGTGGTTCCACACGCGGGTGCTCAAACCGGACCAGTATCAGGCGATGGTTCGCCTGCTCACCATCTTCGCGCAGCACCTGTCGATCGTGGGCAATCAGCTCCTCGTCGCCGGACAGAATGCCGAGCCGCCGGTCATCACCCGCGCCAAGGCCTACATCGCGGCCCACCAGGACGAGCCCCTCTCCCTCGGGGCTGTTTCAAAAGCGGTCAACACAAGCAGCTTCTACTTCTGCAAGCTGTTCAAGAAGGCCACCGGACTGAACTTCACCGACTACGTGTCCCGGGTCCGCGTGGAGAAGGCGAAAAACCTGCTGCTCAATCCAAACGCCCGCGTCAGCGAGGTGGCCTACGAGGCCGGATTCCAGTCGCTCACGCACTTCAACCGGATCTTCCGCAAAGTAGTGGGTGAATCCCCCACGGAATTTCGCCGACAGCTGCCCTCGAGCTGATCGGCTCCGCCCTGTCCTGTGAGTGGTGTCCATGCCAGCGATACCGGAGCGGCTTGGAAACCGATGGCGCTTCGGGCCGTCTGCTGTACCACCTCCGCCTTTGCAGCCTGGCTGTTCCGGGATGCCTCGACCGCCGTTTCCCTGACGGCCTACATCCTCGCCTACGGCACGGGCTCGTGGGATCTCGCCCGGGTGGTGTTCGAGGATCTTCTCGAAGCCCGCTTCAACACCGAGTTCCTCATGCTGCTGGTCGCCGCTGGCGCCGCTGGACTGGGAGCCTGGGGCGAGGGGAGCCTGCTGCTGGTGCTCTTTTCCTCGTCACGCGCCATGGAGGTCTATGCGGCGGGACGCACCCGGCGCGAAATTGATTCGCTTCTCAAAGGGGCGCCCAAGTCAGCCCGGCAGCTTCGTGCGGGAACGATTCCCGGCGAGGAGGTGGAAACCGAGGTGCCGGTCGAAGCCCTCCAACCCGGCGACCGTCTGCGGGTGACTGCGGGCGAGCAGGTGCCCGTGGACATTGAAGTCGTGAAGGGGCAGAGCGCGTGCGACGAATCCACACTCACCGGGGAATCCGAACCGGTTTCCAAGGCGCCCGGAGACACCGCGCTGGCGGGCACGCTGAATCTTTGGGGGGTCCTTGAGGGCCGCGTGTTGCGCGGCGCCGGTGACAGCGCCCTGCAGCGCATCATCCGGCTGATCCACGAAGCCCAGCAGCAGAAGGCGCCCACCCAGCGCTTCACCGATCGTTTTGGCACCCGGTACACCGCCGGCGTCCTGATCGCGTGTGTGGCGGTGTTTTTGGTGACCTGGCTGGGATTGGGTGCGCCGCCGCTGGTGTCCAAGCCAGGACAGGCTAGTGCCGTGTATCGCGCCATGACCCTGCTGGTGGTGCTGTCGCCGTGTGCCCTCGTGCTGTCGGTGCCGTCGGCGATTTTGTCCGCCATCGCCCACGGCGCGCGACGGGGCGTGCTGTTTCGTGGCGGCGCGGCCGTGGAGCGCCTCGCGGATGTTGGCGTGGTGGCGATGGACAAGACCGGTACGCTGACGGAAGGGATGCTGCGGGTTGCCGCCGTGGAGGTGCTTGAAGGCGATGAAGCGTCGTTGCTCACCGCCGCCGGCAGCCTCGCCCGACTCTCCAATCACCCGATTTCCCGGGCCATTTTTCGTGAGGCAAC
>CANGMO010000480.1 GCA_947454295.1 Verrucomicrobiota bacterium
CGGCGCCCATCGCGTTTGAGTGCAAGCTGGACCGCATTGTCCGCATCAGCGAGGGCCCGATTGGCGGCAACGCGGTGTTCGGACGCATCGTCCAAATCCACGCGCAGGACGCGGTGCTGGGTGCGGAGGGTCGACCCGATCCCGCCCTGGTGGATTTGGTCTCGCGCGGCGGAGGTGACTTCTACTTCCGGCTCGGCGAGCGGTTTCCGATGACGCGCCCCGAGTAGAGCGGTGCGGAGCGGTTCGGGATCCTTGCAACTCGCCTCCGGCGCGGCATGCTTGCGGGCATGTCTCCCCGCCTTCGCCCCATCGTGGCCGGACTGGCCTCGGTTTCCCTCCTGCTTTCGGCCCTCGCGCATTCCGCCGTTGAACCGGCGCCGCGCACTGACGACGGCTGGGTGAAGCGCCAGGCGTCCATCAACGCCAACGTGTCCGCCAACGCCGCGGCGTCGAAGGTGTTGTTCATCGGTGATTCGATCACCCAGGGCTGGGAGGGCGAGGGGAAGGCGGTCTGGGCCCGCTATTACGCGCCGCGCAACGCACTCAATCTCGGGATCGGCGGCGACCGGACGCAGCACGTGTTGTGGCGGCTCACCCACGGGAACCTCGAGGGGGTGCACCCGAAGGCGGCCGTGGTGATGATCGGGACCAACAATTCCAACGGCGAGGACAACACGCCGGGCCAGATCGTGGAGGGCGTGCGGGCCATCGTGGATCTGCTCAAGGCTCGGCTGCCCGGCACCAAGATCCTGCTGGTAGCGATTTTCCCTCGCAGCGAGAACTTCAGCGTGCAGCGCGGCAAGCTGGCGCAGATCAATGCGGCCCTGCGTCGCGCGGCGGACGGACGCGACGTCCTCTGGGTCGATTTCGGGCACCTGTTCCTCAATGACGACGGCACCATTCCCCACGAATTGATGCCCGACTACCTGCATCTTTCCGCCAAGGGCTACGCGATCTGGGCCGAGGCCATCGAAGACACTTTGAGCCAGATCCTCGGGGATGCCCGGGTGAAGCCCGAGTCCGCCTCCGCCTCACCGGCTGGGGGCAAGGGATTCGCCGGCGAGTGGGTCTTCTCCATTCCCGGACCCGATGGCAACCCAGTGAGCTTTCCTCTGATCCTTGAGCAAAACGGCGGCACCCTCACCGGCAAATTCAAGCGCGGCGACGACAAGTGGCTGAACCTCGAAAAGGTCAAGGTGGACGGGAACTCGGTTTCCTGGACTGTCAAACGCGACCGTCAGAACGGCGAGACCATGGTCTATGAACTGACCGGAACCCTCGACAACGACACCCTTGCCGGGAAGGCCAAGGCCAAGATGGACGGCAACGACATCACCGCGAACTGGACCGCCAAACGGAAGTAGGCCGCCTTCATCTCCTCCCATGAATTCCGATTCACTCCGCTCCGCCATGCGTCGTCCCTGGCTCGTCGTGGCGCTCGCCGCGATGGCTGCGCTCAACGTCCAGGCTGCCGCCCCGAAGCCGGTGACCATGAAGCTGTGGCCGGAGACGCCTCCTGGCGAAACCAAGGCCCTTGGCCCCGAACATGACACCAGCAAACCGGGTGAGGGACTGGTGGCCGGGAAGGACTTGATCCGTCTGGCGAACGTCAGCCAGCCCACTCTGGAGGTGCGTCGTCCCGCGGCGGACAAGGATACCGGGGCGGCGGTGCTCGTGTGTCCGGGTGGCGGCTACAACATTCTCGCCATGGATCTCGAAGGCACCGAGATCTGCGACTGGTTGAATTCCATCGGTGTGACGGGGGTGGTGCTCAAGTACCGCGTTCCGCGTCGCGAAGGGCGGGCCCCGCATGCGGCACCGCTCGAGGACGCGCAGCGCGCGATGGGCATTGTCCGGTCCCACGCGGGCGAGTGGGGATTGGATCCGCATCGCATCGGCGTCATGGGCTTCTCGGCCGGCGGGCATCTCGCCGCCACGCTCAGCAACCAGTACACCAACCGCACCTACACGGCGATCGACAGCGTCGACGCGGTGAGTTGCCGGCCTGATTTCACGCTGCTGATCTATCCCGCCTACCTCACCGATCCGAAAAGCGGGGATGTTGTGAACCCCGAACTGCCGGTGACGTCGGCCACGCCGCCGACCTTTGTGGTCATCGCGCAGGACGATCCGGTGCGGGTGGAGAATGCGCTCGGATACGTAGGAGCTCTCCAGAAGTCGAAAGTGCCGATGGAACTCCACGTGTTTCCCACCGGCGGCCACGGCTATGGCCTGCGCAAGACCGCCGAGCCGATCACCGGATGGCCGTCGATCGCATCCGTCTGGTTGGAGCGCCGTGGACTGCTGAAGCCGGCTGGAGCCAAGTAAGTCGGACCTTCATTGATGCTGCTCCTGATGCGACGTCTGCCGGGCCTCTGCCTCATCCTGCTGCTGGCAGTGGGAACGGTGGCTGCGGAGGAATCTCAGAAGCCGTCGCATCCAGTGCTGGGAACCGGGCGTGGTCTGGATCACGTCGGCATTCTCGTCACCAACCTCGCTGAGGCCGGGGCGGTGTTCGCGAAGCGGCTGGGATTTACGATCGATGCGGGCGGGAAACTTCCGTTCGGCACTGAAAACGCGACGATTGATTTCGCCGACGAGAGCTTTCTCGAATTGATCGCAATTACCGACCGCGCCACGGCGCTGCAGCGAAAGCCGGGGCTTGTGCGTTTTCTGGATCGGGGTGAGGGAGGGGCCTTTGCGGTGTTGGACGTCTCCTCCGCGCAGCGGGCGTTTGAGACGTTGACGCGGCGTGGACAGCGCCTGATTACCCCGCGTCACGTGGCTATGACCTATCCCGGCGTGGCGGAAGCCGCTCCCGGATGGACGTCGCTGTTTTTCGAGTCCCCTCCGTTTCCCGCGGATCCGCTTTTCTTCATCGAGTATGACCCATGGCGTGAATTCCAGGAACGGCATCCGGAATTCAAACCGGATACCCGTCATCCCAATGGGGCGCTTCGCCTCCGCGCCGCGTGGATGGCGGTGACCAACATCCAGAAGGCCACAGACGCGTGGCGGTCGATGGAGTTCAAGTTGGGATCGCGGATATCACTTCCATTCTTAAAGGCGCAGGGACGTCGCGTGATCGCCGGAGCAGGGGATGTGCTGGTGGTTTCACCGATTCGTGAACGCGGCCCGGTGGCGGCGTTTCTGGAGCGCCACGAAGGGGGCATAGTGGGCGTGAC
>CANGMO010000481.1 GCA_947454295.1 Verrucomicrobiota bacterium
GGCGCCGAGGATATCGACGAAGTTGGTGGACCCGACCCGGGCATTGCGTCGCCATTGGTATTGGAACGGTCCCTCGCCACCTGGAACCACGGTGAGCGTGACGTTGGTTCCAACCCGGGCCACGACGCGCGCCGGCTGACTGACAATGGTCGGGGCGGCCGGCGCGGGATGCAGCGGACCGCCGTTGACTCGCACAAAGCTCCGCCGCGAAAACCCGGCGAATTCGGTGAAATTGCCGCCCACAAAGATCGCATTGTCCGACCTCGCGGCCACGGCGTACAGAATGGGCGAGTTGTTCCGATTGGCATTCGTTGCGACCTGGAACTCAGGGTCGAGAGCCCCGCTGGGCCAGAAGCGCAGCAGGTTGCTGGTCGGAAAGGTGCCGTTCAACGGCCGCGCCAGCGCCACGATTCGGCCGTCCGCCTGTAGCACCATCCGACGAACGTCCCCCGCCTTGAAGTTCGGCGACTGCGACAGCTGCGGCACCACGTTGAACTCCGGATCGGGCCGCCCGTCGGGTAGCAATCGGATGATGCCGATCACCAGCTGGGCGCCGTCGGGGTTGATGCGAACGTTGAACGTTCCGGCCACCAGGATTCGACCATCGGGCTGGACCAGAATGTCATTCACACCTGCCGCCAACGTGTAGGGGCTGGCCGTGTTGAAGGTGCTATCCACCTTCCCGTCCGCGTTGAGACGGAGCACGCCGGAAACGGCCGAGGCGCCACTGGTGGTCGTGCCGGCAACCAAATAGCGTCCATCGGACAGCGCCGCGATCACGGGACTGGTCACGAAGTAGCTGGAACCCCGAAGCGCGAAGCTCGAATCCCGGGTGCCGTCCTCATTCAGTCGGAAATACGATCCCAAGTTCTCACCATTCCAACTCGCGGCGGAGAGCACCACTTTCCCATCGGCCCCCACTGCAGCCAGGGAACTGCTGTCATACACACCCGTGACACTCAGGGTGCCGCCCACCCCGGAGGCGTTGAAGGTGGTATCGACCAAACCGTTCGCGTTGAAGCGAATCAGTCCATCGTGATTCTTTCCATTGTAGGCAACGCCGCCAAACCCGACACCCAGCACCCTGCCGCCGGAGAGTGGCAACACTTGCACGCCGGTCCCGTTGAGAGTCGGCGTTGTCCCTGGACTGAACGTCGCATCGAGGTCCGCCGTTCCGGGAAGCACCCGAGCCAGGCGGGTTCGAGCCGTGTTGTTCCAGAGTGTGAACCGTCCGGTTGCCAGCAACCCGTCGGTGCCATCCACCACCAGATCGCGAACCTCATCGTCCGGACCCGCGGGAAGGTCCGTCTCGCGATACACGGAACCCGGAGTGGCATCGACCAGGGTGAGGTGAACCGCGGCGCTCGGGGTCGAGCCTAGCGAGTTCGACACCACGCAGTGAAACTCGGCGCGGTCAGCGGCCGTCGTCACCGGCAGGATCAATTCGGCTGCCGTGGCGCCGGGAATGGGTGTGGTGCCGCGGAACCATTGGTAGCCGAGTGGCGATGCGCCTTGCGCCGCAACGCTGAATCGCGTCCGGGCGCCAAGCGTGTTGGTCTGCGCCAGCGGTTGCGTGGCGATGGTCGGGGCGGTGTTGGGGTCGCCAAGGATGTGCAGGATGCCGTTTCGCTGTTGAAACTGCGCATTGTAGAACAACGCCGCGACAAACGCCGAGCCATCGGGAGCCATCGCCATGTCGCTGGCGACGACCACCGGCAGGGACGCGGGAACCTTGCCCGGGTCCACGTAGGCGGTGTCGCGCGGGCCGTTCGCCGTAAAGCGCGACGCAAGCGTGCCGGGGATGTCCAGCACGACGACTTTGTTGTCCGCCTGCACCCCCAACTCACCGCTCAGCGAGATGCCAGCCGGCGGGACAAAGGTCGCGTCGATCGCTCCGCCCAGAGTCAGGCGCGTCAACGAACTCGCGCGCGCCACGCCTCGATACAAGCCGGTGCCGCTGAGCACCAACTGTCCGGAGGACGAGGCCGCAAAGCGTGTTGTCGCGAAACTGCCGGACGCCCGGCCTCCATCGGCGAACGTGGTATCGAGCGCGCCGGTCGCGGTCAGACGGATCACCTCCTGCGTGGTCGAAATGATGACGGCGTAGAGCGTGTCCCCCGGACCCCGCAACATCGCACTCACCTGACCGGCCGCATAGCCGAGGGAAGAGGGTGTGGGACTCACGAACGTCGCGTCATTGGACCCGTCGGCATTCAGGCGCTGGATGACCGGCTTCGCGGCATCCACCACGTTCCAGGCCCCGCCAACATAAATGCTGTTTCCCGCGCCGTTCAACAGACTGGCCCGCGTCGTGAGGGCGAGGCCGGGCGTGAACGCCGCGACGGAGCCATCCGCATTCGCGAGCACGAGGTTGTTCGACTTAACCTCCGTTCCCAGGTGCGTGAAGTTCCCAAAGAACACGGTGCGGCCGTCCGGTCGAGCCACGGCTCCAATGATGGTTCCTGCGTTGGTGGCACCGGCGAAGAGTACCTGCCCGTTGAAAATCACGGGCGGCGACACGGATCGCGGAGCCGGCAGTGCGAAGGTGGTGTCCACCGTTCCCCCGGCATTGAGGCGGACCAAGCCGGCACGGCCGCTCCCGCCATAATTGGTGAAGCTGCCACCGGTCAGCACCCGGCCATCAGCCAAGGGAACCACGAACCCCGGTGTGGAATCGGTTCCCTCCAAGGTGACGAAGTTGGTGTCCAGGGAACCGGGTTGCTGCGCCAGCGCTTCAACGGTCATCGACAGAAACAGCAGCCAGCGTCGCAGTTGGAGAGGACTCATGTGGTTCGCAGTCTGAGGGTTGGCCGCTCGTTGGCGACGACCAAGCCCTGTTCTACGCATGAACACGTACCCCACGGAAGCACCGGGGAGGAGACTCACCACTGGGGCACCCGCTTCACTCGCCACGGCGCTGATTCTCGTCCCAGATCGGGCCCCAACCGGATTTCACCCCATGGTCGCGCAGCGCAGATCCGTTCAAAAGGAGTTCTGAAGCGCCGGAGAGCGATTCGCCCCTGCGAACCCAGACATGACCATGCCCCCCCACCAACCGATCGTTGACGACCTCATCTCTCTCCTGGCTGCGCGTCCGGACCTCGCCTCCGCGCTGGAGGACGCGGTCCGGAATGCCGCGTTGCCCGAAGTGGAATCCGTTCCCGGGTATTTCAGGTTCCTCAA
>CANGMO010000482.1 GCA_947454295.1 Verrucomicrobiota bacterium
AAGAACCAGCTCGCGCGGATTCATGCGATTTGGGGATTGGGACAAATCCTGCGAAAGGCCCCGGTGACTCAACTGGCAGCCGAAGGAGAATCCCTTTTGCCGCTGTTGAGCGATACCGATCCCGAAGTTCGTGCACAGGTAGCTCGTCTGGCGGGCGCAGCAGGACTGGCGGAGAGCAATCCGAAGCTGAGATCTCTGTTTCAGGATTTTTCCCCAAGGGTTCGACTAGCCGCAATGCAGGGGTATGCAGCGTTGCTTTCGCGACGACCACTACCTGGAAGGTCGGCGGGCCTCGGGCTGCGTCGACACCACTCGGCGTCCAAGGAGTTCAGCACTTTGCTCCACGGCGCAATGACGGGCAAAATGGCAAACAACTCCTGGATTGAAGATGTGGGTCTCTCCGACCTAGACCGCGCCATCGGTCAGGCACCTTCCGACGTCTACCTGCTCAATGCCGCCGCAGGGGTCTTGAGTTCGTCATGGCTGGGTCTCGGGCTACGCGTGGATAAGTTGGACATTCATGGGTCCCTCGGCGACGGGGGAACGCGCCCCACTCAAATGGCGGTCTTGATCGCAGAACGTCGATTGGGAACGGAAACGATCGCCCGCCATCTCTCCGGATCGGACCCCTTGTTTGTCCTCGAAGCCGCCCGCGCCATCAACGACGTCCCCATCACCAACGCCTACCCGGAACTCGCAGCGCTCGCCGAGCCGGCGAAGTTGGATGCGTTGCTCAAGAAGTTCGCGACCCTAAAGCCGAGTGGCGAAGAGGCATCCGCGGCTCGCCAGGAGCCTCGCCCTACCGACGGAAAGGTTGCGATCCGCGACGTGCGAGCCGATCAGCCGCTACCGTGGGGCACGGCGCCGATTGACCAACTCACGCCAATGTTGCTGCGCGTGGTGAACGCCAATTTCCGCGAGGGTTCATCCCAGTCCGCCGAACGCCTCGCGGCGCTGGCGACCCGTTCCGAACTTTCCGACCTGATCCGCAGCGAAGCGTTGTACGCCCTCGGTACCTGGGCGAAACCGCATCCGCGCGACCGTGTCGTCGGCACCTACCGCCCGCTTCCCGCACGCGACGCCGCCCCCGCACGCACCGCCCTGCAGCGCATCCTCCCCTCCCTCGTCGCCGCCGAGGTCACGAGGCCGACACCCTCCACGACACCCGCAGCCGCCACCAAGTCGGTCTCGCTCCTCGTCGCCTTGTGCGAAGCGGTTGCCCAGTTGGACCTCAAGCCGGCCTCCGCGGATCTGGCCGCGCTGGTCCGAAACGCCAAGGCCCCCGTCGAAGGGCGCGTGGCCGCCTTGCGCGCAGTGGCCAGGGTGTCGGCTGACAAGTCTCAGGTCGCCGACCTGATCAAGCTCTCCGCCGCCGACCGCAACGAATCCCTCCGCCTGGAGGCTTCCAAGCTCAACGCCGAGCTCAATCCCAACGACGCCGCCGGCCAGCTCGCCGCCAAGCTCTCCAGCGGCTCGATCGCGGAACAGCAGTCGGCCTTCACCTCCCTAGGCACGCTGAAGTCCGACGCGGCCGATGCCATCCTGGCCGAGTGGCTGGACAAGCTCATGAAGCGGGAAGTGACCAACGAGGTGATGCTCGATCTGGTCGAGGCCGCCGGAAAACGTTCGGCAACCGCTGTGAAGTCACGTCTCGAGGCGTACGGCAGATGGAAGCTGCCCCAAGATCATCTGACCCCGTATCGCGAATCCCTGAACGGCGGCGATGCCACACGCGGCAGGAAGATCTTCTACGAGAACGCCGCGGTGGCCTGCACGCGCTGCCACCACATCGGCAACGACGGGGGCGGAAATGCCGGTCCGGTGCTGGATGGCATCGCCTCGCGGCAGCCCCGCGAATACCTGCTGGAGAGCATTGTGTTCCCCAACAAGCAAATCGCTCCCGGATTCGAGACCGCGATGGTCTCGATGAAGAACGGCGCCGCCTATGCCGGCGTGGTGAAGCGGGAGACCGACGCGAACCTCATCCTGCTGTCCCCCGAGGATGGCGAAGTGACCTTGAAAAAGAGCGACATCGGCTCGCGGGACAAGGGGCTCAGCGGCATGCCTGAGGGACTGGGTCAATTGCTCAGCCGTCAGGAGCTTCGTGATGTCATCGAATTCCTGGGAACGCTGAAGTAGTTCCATCCACCACCGCTAGAGGCGGCATGCGGCAACCAACGCATCCATTCCCGATGAGGAGGGCGGTCACCCTCATCGAATTGCTGTGCACGATGGCCATCATCGCTGTGCTGGCAACGTTGTTGCTCGGCCCCGCAGGTCGCGCCCTGCGCAATGCCCGCAACATGCAGTGGGCCGACCAGTCCGAAGCGCATGCCAGCGTCGTGGTGCAGCAACTGCGGACCTTCATCGGGGACAAGCAGGACTTTCCAACCCTCACCCTGGAGGCCCTGGAGGCACTCAACGTTTTCGCGAGCGCCGAGGTTCGATTCCTGCATGACCGCCGGGTGGTCTTCACACCCGTCACAGGCAGCGATGCGGACGACAAGGTGTTCCTCGCCGTTCGACTCGAGTCCGGCTTCCTCACCCCGGCAGAGACCAAGTCCTACACTCGCGGCGAGCTGCGTCCGCGGCGCTGAACCTACAGGGGGACGGACCGACGTCCGGGCAGGGAGAAGAAATGCCAAGCGGCGTTCAGGCCTCCGGGTTGATGCGTCGCCATTTCCCTGCCATACTGTCGCCAGTGAACGTGAGAACTTCCTGCATGAACCTGATGGGTGCGACGACGCTGCTCTTGATGGTTTCAGCCATCGGCACCGGCTGCGATTCCGGAAAGACGTCCGCAACCGCCGGCGCCAAAGCCTATCCGCTGGATGTCTGCCCGGTGTCGGGCGAGAAGCTCGGGGGCATGGGGGAACCGGTGGTGTTCGTGCACCAAGGCCAGGAAATCAAGTTGTGCTGCAAGAACTGCCGCAAGGACTTCGATGCCGAGCCCGCCAAGTATCTCGCCAAGCTCACCGTCCCGGCCAAATAACCGATCGAACACCCGACGTCTCCAACGCGTCCCACTTTTTGTATGAAATGGATCTGCACCCTTCTCGCGAGCTTCGCGCTCGTCTGGGGTCAGATTGTGGCGTCGGACGGCTCAGGATTCGGTAACGGTCGGTCGATCCAGACCGCCTCCAGCGCCCGCGCCTGCTGCGGTCAAACGGCCGCCGCGCCC
>CANGMO010000483.1 GCA_947454295.1 Verrucomicrobiota bacterium
AGACAACAATGATCAGCCGAACCTACCTATACACGGCCGCCATCCTCTTGGCGGCGGGAAATCTCAACCTTCGTGCCGATTCCGGAACGCAGACGATGCCTCCGGTAACGGTTAACGGTGCGAGTGAGCTCACCGAGGAAATGAAGACCGGAGCTTACGGCGCCCCCGAGTGGACGCAGTATCGTCGATTCCCGACGGTGCGTGTGTACCTCCAAAAGGCAGCCTGGGAAGCGGGCGTGGAGCAGTGGTGGCGTGGTCGCTTCCGTCGCGACGGGTCCGCCAAGCATAAGTTCCAGGAGGAAATTGAGATCGGTTTGCCGTATCGGATGCAGTTCGACCTTTACGAAAACTGGACGGTCGACAGCGCCCGTCACGTGCGCCACGACAGCGTCGCGCCCGAACTTCGCTGGGCGCCGGCCGATTGGGGTAAGATTCCCTTGAATCCCACGCTCTACGGCGAATGGACCTTCACCGACAAGTCGGTCGGACCCGACCTGTTTGAGGTCAAGCTGCTGCTCGGTGAGGAGTTCGCTCCGCGCTGGCATTGGGGCTTCAATGCCTCGTGGGAGCAGGAAGTCGGCGGCGCCCGTGCCACCGAGATTCAGCTCAGCCAGGCGGTCAGCTACTCGTTGATCGACAGCAAGTTCGGCATCGGTGCCGAAATGGTGTTCCGCCACGAATCGGAGGCTGGCCTTCGTTCCAAGCCGGAATACACCTTCCTGCTCGGTCCGAGCGCCCAGTGGCACATCACGCCTCAGGTCCATCTCGACGTCGTCCCCCTTGTGGGAACCACTGCGGATTCCCCCCGGGTCGAGTCCTACGTCGTGCTGTCGGTTGACGTCTGGCCGGGTGAGCACGGCGCTTCGCGTCCGGGCGGCCCGGTTTCGACCCGCGCGAACTAAATCCATTCGGGTTCAGTTTTTCGGTCCTTCAACGCGGTCCGGCAGGTTGCCGGGCCGCGTTCTTGTTTTCCAACCCCGGCTCCGCCCGTTCGAGGCTGGATTCACGAGGCAAGGCAGTTGAACCTCCAGGGCGTCTCGTCGCTGGTCGCGCTCGTGGTGAAGCGGCGGTTTTCAACCCATGGCTGATTGGCCCGGCATGCAGCGGATTCTGGTTCGAACTCGCCTCCGATGGATCGGCGGGTTGCTGCTGCTTTTGCCAGGGTGCGGACTGCTGGGCGCACCCATTCGCGACATTTCCTTTCAACTTGAGCTCCAGCACGCCCTGGATCGCGCGCTGCCTCGATTGGTATTGGCCAAGGAGGCTTCTTCAGTGGAGCGATCGGTCAACGGCGTGAACGGCGACGACGAAATGGTGGATCTCGCCTGGTGCGTCCTCGCCTGGACCGCCGATCCCTCGGGTCAATCCAAGACCCGTGAGGGCGCGTTGCTCGGCGCTGCACTCCAACGGCTGGCCTCTGCACCGCGGACGCCGGAGGGCTGGATCGCCTCGCCGGCGCCGCAGCTGGCGACCGCCATGGCGGTGGTGGCGCTCGGCGCGCCGCGGGACCCGCAGTTTGATCCGGTGCGACTGAGACTTCGTCGTTCGCTCCTCAAGTCGACGGGAACGGGTGGGTTTGGCCTGGGATCCAACGGCAAGGTGCCGACGGGGGATCTTGAAACCACGCAGTGGGCACTGCGTGCGCTGCGGGGCATGGAACCGCCGTCGCCCGGGACGGACGATTGGGCGGATCCCGAGACGCGCACGCGGCAGGCGGCGGGTTTCGTGTGGGCGTGTCAGGTCTCCAGCAATACCCCTGCGGCGGAGACCCGTGGTGGGTTTTTGAGAACCCCGGGAACCGGTACACCAACCCTGGCCAGCACCAGCGATGGCCTTCTTGCGGCGCTGTTTTTGGGGACCGCCACCGGGGATGAGCGCCTCGTGCAGGCGATGGACTGGATGCAACGGCGCATGGCGCTCGAACTGCGACCGGGCGGCGATGAGGGGAATCGCTTTCGCGGCATTCCCTCGTGCGCGCTGGCGTTGAGCGCGATTCGGCAGGACCTGCTGCATCATCCGGACGGCCGGATCGAGGACTGGCGATACGCTCTCGCCAAGCGGCTGCTGGACCTGCAGGAGCTCGATGGACGATGGGGTTCCCAATTGCTTACTGAAGCCCAACGAAACAGGGTGACGGCGCAAGCAGCGTTCGCACTGGAGATCGTGTTTCACGCGCTGGATCACTGAGGCGGGGTTGTTGGGACCTGTTGTGAACGGTTGATATCTATGACGATTCGCGAATTGGGCGGTGTGGTGCTGGTGGTGGGATTGATTTCTGGAGCCGGATTCCTGCAAACGCGGAAGGCCCGGGGGCTGGAAGTGGAACTGCTGGAAACGCGCGCCGCGCTGGCGGCCCAGGCCGAGGAGCTCGAGACCCTGCGCCAATCGCGTGAGTCGCAGCCCGGCCGGGCCGGGGTCGCGCCTGTGGCATCGGGGTCCGCGCCTTCGGCTGGTTCGGATGCTTCCGAAGTGATGCGGTTGAGATCGCAGGTGGCCCGCCTGACCCAGAAGCTCGCCGAACTCTCCCGGGGCGCCAACGCCGCATCGGCTGCGACATCCACCCCTGGGGCTGGAACGCCAGCGGTTGATGGCACCAACGGGGCGGGCTTGCTCGACGCCGTGGTCGGAGCTCGCATCACGCAGCTGCGCGATCGTCTCTCCCAGAATCCGACCCAGATGATTCCCGAGATCGCGATGGCGACTGAAGAGGATTGGAAGGACGTGGTGAAAAACGGGACCTGGGACTCTCAGGAGGAGATGCTCGAGGCGTTCAAGGCGCTGCGGACCCGCTCGAAGACTCGCTTTGCAACCGCCTTCGGGCCGGCCATGCGCCGGTATGCGGCGAACAACGGCGGCAATCTTCCCGGAGATCTTTCCCAGACAGCACCGTATTTCGACCCGCCGATCGACCCCGCAATTCTCAGCCGGTATACGATGCTGCAGTCCGGTCCATTGCAGAACGTTCCGCCCAACCAGTATCTCATCCAGGAGAACACCGTCGCGGATCCCCAGCACGACGCCCAATTCTCCATCGGTCTCTCCGGCTATCTCCAGGGCGCGATCCGCGGCATCCCGCGGCGATGACCCACCCGCCAGGTCGCCCGTTCAAAGCCCCGCCCAGGCCGGTGCGGGGGCTTCGAAGGAAATAGGTGCCATCGTAATCGGGTGCCGAAACGCAA
>CANGMO010000484.1 GCA_947454295.1 Verrucomicrobiota bacterium
CCGTTGGAGCCGCTCAATCGAGTGGTCTGGGAGTTCAACAAGGGACTGATGATCGGTGTGATTCAACCCACGAGTCGGGTGTATCGATACGTGGTCGTGGCGCCGGTGCGTCGATCCATCTCCAACTTCGGACGCAACCTCACGTTCCCCGGGCGGCTGATCAATCATTCGCTTCAGGGACGATGGCTCGGGGCCCGGGACGAGTCCTATCGTTTCCTCTGCAACACCACCGCCGGAGTCGGAGGAATCTGGGATGTCGCGACGTGCTGGGGGATCCCGAAATCCGACGCGGACTTCGGCCAGACGTTCGGTCGCTGGGGCTGGACTCCAGATTTCTTCCTCATGCTGCCGGTATTCGGACCGAGTAGTGACCGGGATGCCGTTGGGCTGGCCGCGGACACGGCCGCCAATCCATTGCTGTATCTCTCGCCGTACAAACCGCAGGCAGGGCGGCCTCTTTCGTACCTCGGGCCGTACACCTACTTCTCCTACGTCGTCGCGTACAACGGGCTCGCGGATTCCGTGAACGAGTCGGTTCGGTTCAGCCGGGCGGAGCCGGATCCCTATTCGGAAATTCAACGGGCCTGGACCTTCCTGCGTTCCAATCGGGCGGCCGATCTTTCGGTGGCGGGTGCGCGCGACGAGGCGTCGCTCGAGACCATCGATTCGATCTACTTCACCCATCAGGATCCGGAGTTCCCCGTGCGCTCCCGGAATCGATCGGTCGCAATTCCGACCACCGGCAGGAGATTGACCTACACGTATTGGCTGCAACACGGGGCGGCCCCGCTGGTGTTCATTACGCCGGGACTTGGCGCGCATCGGCTCTCTCCCGCCTCCCTCGCGCTGGCCGAACTTGTGTTCAAGCATGGCTATTCCGCGGTGTGCGTGAGCAGCGTATTCAGTTCCGAATTCATGGAACAGGCATCCGCGGCGGGGCTTCCCGGAATGCTGACCGTGGATGGCCATGAATTGCAGGTGGCCTTGACGGAGGTGGATCGCCGGCTTCGCGCGGATCATCCCGGTCGCCTGGGTAGGGCGGCGCTCATGGGGTGCTCCATGGGCGGCTTTCATTCCCTGTTTCTTGCCGCCTCGGAGGAAGCCAGTTCCGGGCCGTTGATCCGGTTTGATCGGTATGTGGCGATCAGCAGTCCGGTACGGCTGCTTCAAGCGGCCGAGGCGTTGGACGCCTGCTATCGGGCTCCCTTGAATTGGCCGGTCGCCGACCGCGCGGCCAGGACTGACAATCTCTTTCTGAAGGTGGCGGCGCTCGAACCTCTCCCCCGGACCTCACAGACCGAGCTTCCCTTTGATGCCACCGAGTCCCGGTTCCTGATCGGAGCGGCGTTCCGACTGGTGCTGCGGGACATCATCTTTACCAGCCAGCAGCGCCATGATCAGGGGCAACTGCAGCATTCGCTGTTCACGCTTCGTCGCGATCCCGTCTATCGGGAGATCCTGCGGTTCTCGTACCGCGACTATTTCGAGCGACTGGTCGTTCCCTACTATCAGCGCCACGGAATGCCCGAGGCCTCACGGGAGTCCGTGGGCACGGCCACCGATCTCAGAACCTATTCCGACGGGTTGCGTGACAACCCGAAGATCCGGGTGATCGTCAATCAGAACGACTTCCTGTTGTCGGCCGAGGACCTGGATTGGCTTCGTGCCACGGTGTCGCCTGCGAGGTTCAAACTGTTCCCCCACGGAGGGCACATGGGAAACCTCTCCATGCCTGAGGTTCAGACCGCGATTCTGAAGTCGCTCGAAGGACTGGGTTCCACCTCCGCAGTGACCCGCTGAGGAGCCGCAGGGGTTTCCTCCAGAAGCGGGGTAGGGTTCGACCCCATATCGTGGTTCGCGTCGCCCGCAATAGCCTGAACGGATCGAAACCTCTCCATCTGCTCCCTCCATGAATGAAAGGAATTCTACCGTCGCGGTCTACCCGTCGCACGCGGAGGCCGAGGGCGCCATCAAGGAACTTCAAAAGTCCGGATTTGATATGAAGAAACTGTCCCTCATTGGGCGCGATTATCACACCAAGGAGCATGTGGTGGGCTATTACAACACCGGGGACCGGGCGCTGGCGTGGGGACAGTACGGGGCGTTCTGGGGCGGGATTTGGGGGCTGCTTTTTGGATCCGCATTCTTTTGGGTGCCAGGAATTGGCCCCCTGCTGGTGGCTGGTCCGCTGATCACGTCGATTGTCGGCGCCCTGGAGGGGGCAGTGGTGGTGGGAGGGCTGGGGGCCATCGGCGGGAGCCTGGCCAGCATTGGCATTCCCAAGGACAGCATCCTGCGCTACGAGACGGCGCTCAAGACGGGCAAGTTCGTTCTGATCGTCCACGGCACGGTCGACGACAAGGTGCGCGCGGTGGAGATCCTGCGACGCACCCACTCCGAGGTTGTCGAGTGCCTCGGTTGAGTTCGCATCCAGCACGGCTTCTTTCCCTGTTATGAATCAGGAAACCAATCGTTCCCAGGAACTGACGAAGACTTCCACCCGTAGCGACGCGATGCTGGCGACCCTCGCCGGTCTGCTGAGTCCGGGGCGCGGGATCCTGGCGGCTGACGAAAGCCTTCCGAATCTGAACCGTCAGTTCGCGGCACTCGACATGCCCTCCACGCCCGAGTCCCGACGTGACTATCGTGAGATGCTGTTTTCGATCCCCGAATTGGACCGGCGCATTAGCGGAATCATTTTGTTTGAGGAAACGTTGAATCAGCAGACCTGCGATGGCACGCCGATGGGACGCTTCCTGGAGCAGCGAGGGCTGATTCCTGGAATCAAGGTGGACCATGGGATTGTCGATCTGCCCGGGTTTCCGGGCGAAAAGATCACCGAGGGATTGGACGGACTACGGGAGCGGCTGAGTGGCTATCGTGAGAGCGGCGCCCGGTTCACGAAATGGCGCGCGGTGATTTCGGCCGATGATGGTCATCCTTCGCACGCCTGCCTGGAGGCCAATGTGGGCGCCCTGGCGCTCTTTGCAGCGCTAAGCCACGAGGCAGGGCTGGTTCCCATCCTGGAGCCCGAGGTCTTGATGGATGGAGGGCATACCCTGGCGCGATGCGAGGAGGTGACGACGCACGTCCTGGACCGGCTGTTTTCAGCGTTGTCGAGGCGGGACGTGACCCTCGAGTGGTTGCTGCTCAAGGCCAGCATGGTCCTGGCCG
>CANGMO010000485.1 GCA_947454295.1 Verrucomicrobiota bacterium
AGGGTCATCGTGCCCTGCGAGGAAAGGTTAATGGAAGCGCTGCCGCCACCGCTGGTGTTTTCGAACTTCTGGGAGGCAGTCAGATTGCCATTCAGCGTCAGCGTGATCGAGGTCAGGGTACCGCCGGCGACATTGAACTTCGGCAGCGTCATCGTGTTGCTGAAATCAAGCGCCTGCGTGCCTCCGCCAATGGGGAAGGCCACAGTGTAGGGGCCATCGGTCAGCGCGAAGGCATTCGCGCCGGCGAGGAGCACACCACCAACGACAGCAGCGGACTTAAAGATCTGAGTGAACGAATTCATGGTCAAAGCGGGTTAGACAGCCAACGATTCGAGTTATCGGTGGATGACAGTAAAAACTCAAATGTTTTTTAGAAGGCGACAGCCTACCTGCGGCTAAGGAAAGTTCCTATTCGTCAGTTTTTCCCTGACAAATCCTCAAACGGATCCCGTTCTGCCTCCGGATACTCAAAAATCCGTCCTTCGTAGTTCTCAACCAAAACCGTACTACCGGCGCCATCCAGAATGGTTTCGGGATTCAGCGGAACCTTCCCGCCACCTCCTGGGGCATCCACCACGTACTGGGGCACGGCGTAGCCGGTGGTGTGGCCGCGCAGGGAGCGGATCAACTCCAAGCCCCGGCGCACTTCCGATCGAAGATGGCTGGACCCCTGAATCAAATCACACTGGTAGAGGTAGTAGGGGCGGACGCGGCACATCAGCAGCTTGTGAACGTGGGCCTTCATCACGTCCTCCGAATCATTGACGTGCTTAAGCAGGACCGACTGGTTTCCGAGCGGGATTCCGGCATCGGCGAGCCGCCCCAGCGCATCCCGGACCTCGGAGGTCAGTTCTCGGGGATGGTTGCTGTGAATGCTGACGAACAGGGGATGGAACTGCCGCAACATGGAGCACAGCTCGGGCGTGATCCGTTGCGGCAGGAAAATGGGAATACGGGTGCCGATGCGAAGGAACTCGATATGGCGGATCGCCCGCAGCCGTGTCAGCAGGTACTCGAGCTTTTCGTCGTTGAACAGCAGGGGGTCGCCGCCGCTGAGCAGCACGTCCCGAATCTCGGGATGCTCCTGAATGTAGGCGATTTGGCGGTCAAACTCGGGATGGAAGTCGTATCCGGCCGCGTTGCTGACCAGCCGGGAGCGCGTGCAGTAGCGGCAATAGGCGGCACAGCGGTCGGTGACCAAAAATAGGACGCGATCCGGGTACCGGTGCACCAGACCGGGAACCGGCGAATGGCTGTCCTCGCCGCAGGGATCGCTCATTTCCCAGGAAGCCGTGTGGGTTTCCTCCATGCGGGGCACCACCTGCCATCGGATCGGGCACAGCGGATCCGCCGGATCGATCAGGTTGAAAAAGTGGGGCGTGATGGCCATGGCCAGCTTCGACTTGGAAAGCGTGGCCCCGGCGCGTTCGCTGGGACTGAGGTTGGGGAGCAAGGTCTCCAACTGTTCCAGCGTGGTCACCCGGTTTTTCAGCTGCCAGCGCCAGTCATTCCAGTCGGCGTCGGAGACACCGGACCAGGGCCCCTTGCCGGCGGGCTGGAATTCCTTGAGCGCGAGAAACGCATCGGACGGGGCGACGTCGTGGACTGCCGGCAGAAGCTCGGAGTGCATTTTGCGTCGGCACAGTAGGATGGAAGGGGGGACCGTCAAGACGACGGACGCGGAAAAACCCGGCGCGGCGGGTCAATCGCTGGTGATGGCCATCATCCGGCGATGCAATTCCTCACGGAGCCGCTCCCGGGCGGCGGCATCGGCATCGCGCGGAACCAGCAGGGGCTCCCCCAGAGTCACCACCACCCGGGCGAAGGGCAGCGGAATCTGGAATCGGTCCCAACTCTTCAGCCGGTACTTCCAGTTGAGACGATAGCTCACCGGGACCACGGGCAATCCGGTGAATTGTGCCACCGCAATGGTTCCCGGCTGGATCGAATAGCAGGGTCCACGGGGACCATCGGGCGTGATGGCCAGGTCACAGCCAGCCTCTGCCGCCGCCACCAGCTCGCGAATGGCCTGCGCGCCGCGCCGGCTGGAGGAGCCACGAATGGGGGCGACATGGAACAATTCCAGGCCGCGCGCCAGCAGACCGCCATCCCGGCTGGCACTCACCAGGGCCGCCATGCGCCGTCCGGCGTGACGCGACGCCACCCGCCGCTCGTACATGAGCAGCGCCAGGGCGAGCCGGTTGTGCCAGATGCAGAAGATCACCCGCTGGCCCTGGTCAAATCGGGGCGGATTCTTCCCGTCCTCCCATTTCCAGCGCAGGGAACGCCCGAGGGTATGCACCACCAGCCAGACCACCCGCGCCAGGAGCCGGCCGCCCAGCGACGCCTTCGATGGCACAAACGGAGCCGGCCGGGTTGGGGCTGCAGTGGTGGTGGAAGGCGCCGTGTCCACGGAAAGAGCTAGGCCGGACGCTTCAGGCAGGCGCGGACCAGTTGTTCCACCGACGCCCCATCCCCCAGAAGCGCCATGGCTCCCCGCACTGCGTCGTTGGCGTCGGAGGCCTTGAATCCCAGTGCGGTCAGGGCCAGGACGGCGTCGTTGAGCTTGGCATCGCCGGCCGGCAGAGCCGATTTCCCGGGCGCCGCGCCGCCGCCCGTGCCGACGGTGGGCAGTTTGTCCCGCAATTCCATCACCATGCGCTCGGCAGTCTTCTTGCCGACGCCGGAAATACCCGAAAGCGCCTTCACGTCCCCAGCCGCCACCGCGGCACAAAACCCCGACACCGACGTGCCGCTCAGCACATTCAGCGCAAGTTTGGGTCCGATGCCCGAAACCGTGTGGATCAGCAGACGGAACAGATCGCGCTCCCCGGAGGTGAGAAACCCGTAAAGCGTGTGGGCATCTTCGCGGACCGCCAGATGGGTCAGCAGATGGATTTCAGCCCCCAAGGCCGGGAGGCGGTCGAAGGACGACAACGGAATGAGGACCTCATAGCCCACGCCATGAACGTCCACCGTAACCTGCGATGGCAGCGCCTCGCAGAGTCTGCCGTGAAGAAAAGTGATCACGTGACCTCAGTGAAGCATCCGGCTTCCTGCGGGGAAAGTCGGGAGGTGAATTCGCATTCAGTAGGAGGAGCCATCAGTCCCCACCGGCCGCTTGGTCTTGGAAACCAGCCGAATGCCGCCAATCACCATCGATTTGTCCAC
>CANGMO010000486.1 GCA_947454295.1 Verrucomicrobiota bacterium
TGGAGCCATACTCGAGATCGTAGCTCTGCTCATGGGTTGCCCAGGGCAGCTTGCCCTTCTTGCGAACCGGCACGAACCCGACCCCCAGCTTCACCGCCGCCGCCGCGCCAAAGATGAATCCGCGGGCGTCGATGCCGACGATCTTGTCCACCGAACCGGGCCGCACGCCCTCGAGCATCAGCTCCATTGCACCCGAGAACAACCGCCCGTCGGCGAGCACCGGGGTGATGTCCTTGAACTGGATGCCGGGCTTCGGAAAATCAGGGACATTCCGAATGGCGGCTTCGATATCGGCGATGGTCACGGAAGGCATGCGCGGCGCGTTGTGCGGAACTCCCCCCAAACCGTCAAGCGCCAAGCCATAGAGGCCTCCTTCCTTCTTTGCGTCTTCGCGTCTTTGTTGTTCAGCCGTCAGCACTTCACGGCCTCGTCAACTTGAGCGCTTCGGCAGGGGTGAGGCCGCGCTCGCGGAGGGCGCGGAGGCTCAGGGCGTCGTGGCGCTTGGCAAGGCGCTGGCCGGTGGCGTCGGTGACCAGCGGGGCGTGATGGAATGCGGGAGGCACCAGCCCGAGTGCGCGATACAGGAGGAGTTGGCGCGCGGTGGAGGCGAGCAGGTCGGCGCCGCGCACCACTTCGGTGATCTGCATGGCTGCGTCGTCCACCACACACGCCAGTTGATAGGCCGGCAATCCGTCAGGCCGCCAAACCACGAAGTCGCCAAAGTCGGCGCCCGCCACGAAGCGCTGATCCCCGAAATGCCCGTCGCGAAAGGTCACCGTCTCCCCATCGGGCACCCGAAATCGCCAGGAAATCCGCGGCTCTGTTGAGGTTCCCTTTCCCAATGGTTCCGCTGGAGGCAGCGGAACGAGAGGGGCGTTGCGGCAGGTTCCGGGATAAAGGGGTTCGTCGTCCCCGGCATGCGGCGCCGCGATAGCGGCGAGGATGTCGCGGCGCGAGCATCGACACGGGTACACCCAGCCTCCTGCGTGCAGTCGCTCGAGCGCCGCCCGATACAGAGGAAGTCGCTCGCTTTGGGAATAGGGCGCGTGGGGACCGCCGAGATCGGGCCCCTCGGTCCACTTCAGCCCCAGCCACCGGAGGTCTTCGAGAAAGGCGGCGACGTAAACGGGACGGACCCGGTCGCGATCTAGATCGTCATTGCGCAGAATGAGTTCACCGCCGGCCTCCGCCGCCCGTGACGCCGCCAACCGAAAGGTGCACGCATGCCCCACGTGCAAATACCCCGTGGGCGACGGTGCCAGACGACCGCGGTATCCCGGACGCAACGCCATGGATCATCAATGCTCGGCAAGCCAGCTGGAGTAGGCCGGAAGGCGGCGCCCCAGAATGGCCTCGGCCTTCGAGGAATCGAGCGAGGTGTCCGGGGATCGCGGCGCGCCCTGATAGCTTCGCAGGCTGGTGGCCTCAATGCGCGCCTCGCCGTCCGCATGACGCGCCGCCAGCAAACGGCCGATCTCGAGTCTCGACAGACGTTCCGATCCGGCCACGTGCAGCACCCCGGTGGCGCCGGCAGCGAGCAGGTCCCAGGTGGCCCGAGCCGTCTCCTCGGCCGGAATGGGGCAGCGGAATTCGTCCTCAAACAACGACAGCGTCCGACCAGCCCGCCACGCAATGGACATCTCCTCGTTGAAGGCGCGGTCGCGCGTGGGGGAAGTCCCGTGATTCAGGGAGGTGCGAATCACCAGTCCCTTGGAATGCAGTCGCACGAAGGCCTCGGCCTCGACCTTGGTTTCCGCGTACACGCTGCGCGGATTCACCGCGTCGTCCTCGACATAGCCGCCCCGCTGGCCGTCAAACACCAGGTCGGTGGAGTAGAAAACGAACGGCACCTCGGCCGCGAGATCGGCCAGAAACCGCGTGGCCTCGACATTGGCGCGGCGGGCGCCGGCGGGATTGGCCTGGCAGGCGGGCGACTTGCTCATCGCCGCGGCGTGGATGACGGCGGCGGGCCGGTCGGCGAGGAAGCGCTCACACACCTCGCCTGCGCGGGTGAGATCGAGATCCGCCCGGGTGAGCCCGATCACCCGGGCGAACGCACCGGGCACAAAGGTCCGCACCAGCTCGTGGCCGATCAGGCCTCCGGCACCGGTGACCCAAACGCAAGATGAGGAAGGCGAAACGTCAGGCACGCGGGGACTAAACAATTCAAAATGGGTGAATTAAAAATGAAAAATTCAGAACCAGTCCCGCCTCGCGGCGCATTCCCTCATTTTTCATTTTTAATTCCTTCATTTTTAATTCTCTCTTGCCCCGCCCCATGAACTCCCCCCTGCCCTTTCGCGCGGGCGTCGGCGCGCTGCTGGTTGCCGGCTGGACCCAGACCCCGCTCTCCGCGGCCATCCCGATCGTTTCCGTGCCGGAACTGCAGCCGCTGGCGGCGCAGATCCGTCGCGTGGTGGACGCCCTCAACGAGGTGGGGTCACCGCTCTCGGCCGCCGATCAGGCCGCCCTGACCGCGGCGCTGGCGGAGTCCAATCCCGCGCTCGCGGGACCGAAGATCCAATCGATCCTCGATCAGCGCGTGCTGTTCTCGGTGAACATCAATCCCGAGATGCGCGTGAAGGTGGCCCCGGGCGACGCCGCGCCGAAGCTCGTCGAGGCGGGATGGAAGACCTTTCTGGTCAAGGTCCACAATGAGGCCGGTACCACCGCCCAATTGCGCGTCACCAGTCCCGAGGCGGGGCGCCTGCATGGTTCCCCCGCGGGGGAGGTTGGAGATCGATGGCTGATGGCGGAATTGTTCAACGGACAGCCGCTCGCCAAGGAACTCGGCGGTCTGCCGCTGGAGTACCGGCTCATTCAACTCTACTCGCGCGACGCCGGACGCCGCGAGGCCAAGTTCACCTTCAACGTTGGCCAGGGCACCCAGGACCTCGGCTTCCGCGCCGAATCAAATCTCCTCTTCACCGTGGATCCCGCCCGCGAGGTCCGCCTGCACGTTCGCGATGAAGCCGGAAAGCCGACGACCGGCGCGCTGTGGGTCACCGACCGGCAGGGGCACGTCTATCCCGCGCAGGCGAAGCGGCTGGCTCCCGATTTCTTCTTCCATCCGCAGGTGTACCGCGCCGATGGCGAAACGCTGCGCCTGCCCGAGGGCCAGTACACCGTGACCTTCCAGCGCGGCCCTGAATCGATTCCCGAGACCCGCCA
>CANGMO010000487.1 GCA_947454295.1 Verrucomicrobiota bacterium
AAGCCCGGCGCCACGGTGCTTATGTCGGGGGTGCCGGTCGGCTCGGTGGATTCCATCGACCTCGCGCCCGACGGGAAATCCGTGGTGCTCGTGACCCGCATTCTCAAGCAGTTCTCCATCCATCGTGACGCGCACTTTGAGATCGAACAGAGCGGATTCCTCGGAGACCAGTACGTGTCCATCGTGGCCACCAAGAATGCCGAGCCGCCGCTACAGGACGGGGATCGGGTGCAGGCCCAGCAGCCGTTTAATCTTCAGGAAGCCGCCCGCTCCGCCATGGGTCTCATGACCAAGCTCGATGCGGCGCTGGCGCGCATCAATGGCGCCGTGGACCGGGTGGATCGGACCCTGCTGAACGAAAACGTGCTCACCAACCTGTCGTCCAGCGCGGAGCATTTTCGAGCCACGTCGGAACGCGCCGAGTCCCTCGTGGCGGACGCTCAGGGGTTGGTTCGGACCCAGTCTCCGGTGGTGGCCGGGGCGATCAGCAACTTCAACGTGCTCTCGGCCTCGCTGGTGTCCGTGAGCTCCAATTTGCAGTCCACTCTGGACGCTGCCCGCCCCGAAATGCTCGCCGCCCTGCATCATACCTCCGAGGCGGTGCAGGACGTGAAGGCGATCGCGGCGGATCTGCAGGCAGGTCGCGGCGCCGCCGGTGCCGTGTTGAAGGATGAGGCCCTACGTCTGCAGTTCACCGCGGCCGTGAGCAACATGACCACAGTCAGCAGCAACCTCGCCCGCTTCGGCCTGCTCTACTCGCCGAAGCAACCCCGCCGACTCACCAACGACACCCGCTACACCGGTCGCGGTCCGGGTCGCTGAAGCGCTGTGACGAGGCCATCGCCGCAGTGTGGATTCACCGTGCGGTGATTGCCGGCTCGGCCCGATGCGACGCGGGCCTCAGGGATTCTTTTTGTTCCCATTGCCACCGCTGCCGCTGCTGCCGCCGCCTCCGCTGTGATTTCCCGACGACCCGCCGCCGGATGAGGCCGGAGCCGAAGGGGCCGGCGCGGAATAACTCCGCGTTGGGGGCGTGTAGGTCGGAGCGGCCGGCGCCGAATAGCTGCGCGTGGGCGGCGTGAACGAGGGAGTGCTCGCGGCGGGCGCGCTGAAATTGCGCGCGCTGGCTGCGGGCGCGGAATAGGAATTGCCCGACGAAGGCGTCGAGGAAGACGGGCTGGAGTAGGACGACTGTCCACCGCCCGCGGCCGGGTACGACGGGGTTGAAGGGGCGACGTTGGCGGGCGGGGTGTACTCACGGCCCGCACCGTACACCGACCGTCCGGCGGCGGTGGTCGGAGCGGTCTGGGTGTAGCTGCCGCCACCGGGACGCACCACGGTGGGGCCAGAAGGCTGTTCCGCCTGAGAGGTCGCAGAACCCTGGTAAAGACTCGTCGGCGGATTCACACGCCGTTGCACCGGGGGCGCGCCCGCCACCGATCCCTCTGCCGGTCCCTGACCCTGCACGCGGCCCGGCGATTGCGGTCCCGTCGTGGCGATCGGAGTGCTTCCAGTCGGGGTGCCCACCAGATTTCGTTGGGCGGTGGGACGCGTGACAATGGTCGGCCCGGCCGGGGTGCGCGGTGTCGACGGCGCGGCGACGGTGTCGGCCCCGGTCAGAACATGATTGGGGCCGGCGCCCGGACCGGTGTTGTAGGCGGGCAGGGGCGACTGCGAACCACCCGGGAGGCTGCGACTGGGCGTCGGCGTCGACGGCATGGTGGAAGGCGTGCGCGTCGGCTGCGCCGCGATGGGCGCCCGGGGGACCACCGGAATCTGCGTCGGAATCGAAGTCACGCGCTCGCTGGTGAACGACGCCACCTGCCGCGCGGGGGGCGGCGTGACCGGAGACCGAATGCCGGTATCGGCCACCTGGGACGGCATCGGACGCTGCGGCTGACGGGAGGGAGGCACCGCGGCTCCAGGCCCGGGACGGGCACCGCCGGGTGCGGGTGTGTCGGCGATCTGCGGACGATACACCGGCAGCGTGGGAACCGGCTGGCCCGGTCGGCTGGCGATGCCGCTGACCGCACCGGTCGCGGGCACGCTGGCCACCGAGTTCAATTGCATCCTGGGAATGCGCGTGGGGCTGTGGGCCTGCACCGGACCCAAGCCGGGACCGTTATTGATGACTCCCGGAACTCCACCGTGTCCCGGGCCTCCAGGGCGCGGGCCTTCGCGGAATTGATTCACCGGATGCGACATCGCATGCAGCGGCGGCACGTCCCGGCGAGGCAGGTAATGATGCCACGGGTGCGGATCGCAGAAGCGATTCCAGCCGATGAAGACGAACGAATCCGAGAAGAGACCGAAGTCGCAATTCGCCGGCGCGAGGTGACCGTGCCAGGTCAACCCCACCGAGACGCTCCACCGAGCCCCCGGGGGCAGCGGCGCCCATCCGCAATGCGAATCCATGGAACGCCAGGCCACCCAGGCCGGCGCCCAGCACGTGTCGGGCACCCAGCACCATCCAAAATGCGCACGATGCCAGCGGCCATAGTGAAACGGCGCCCAGCCCCAGCTGTAATAGGAATTCCAGTACCAGCCGGAATCGGTCCACAACCAGCCGCCATTGTCGGCGTACGGCTGCCAGTTCGGATCGACCGACGCCACACTGGGCTGCCAGCACCAACCGTATTCCGGCACCTCCACCCACGAGCCGTAGCCGGACAACGAATCATAAAAGGTGTTCACCGTGACCTGAGTCGCCGGTGCCTGGGTGACCGTCGCGGCGGACACGATCGTGGCCGACGTTGGTGGTGGCGGAGGAGCGCCGGGACCAGCCAGTGAGGCCACCGCGGGCTGCGTGGGAGCGGCGGTCGGCGCGTTGGTATCGGGGGGAGTCGGTGGCGGGGTCGTGGCGACCTGCGCGGCGTCGGCACGCGAGTCGTTCGGCCCCGTGGAATGCTTGAGCAGCGCCTGAATTGCGGGACTCGGGATACCCAGATCGGTCAGGTAGATGATCTGATCCGCGTTAAGCGAATAGGGTTCCTTCAGCGTGTTGATGAAATCGACGAGGACGCCCTCGCTCACTGAGGTCTGTGCCAGTTTCACGACTTCCCGCACCGCTTCGGGCAGGGCCGGGGGCGGAGTGGGCGGACGGACGGCTTCGGACGCGAGTGCCTCTGAATTTGTGGTGCCCGGGCTGGATGCAGTAACGCC
>CANGMO010000488.1 GCA_947454295.1 Verrucomicrobiota bacterium
AGCGGGTCAACGTGGCCCTCGAGCAAACCGGTCCGGGACGCTACGAGGCCAAGTTCCCGACGCGTGAAGTGGGCGCGTATCTGCTGAATCTCATGGAATTCCGCGATGGTCGTCCGGCGTCGTCGCAGGTGGTGGGAGCGAGCGTCAATTACTCGCCCGAGTTTTCCTCCGTGGAGCCGAACCTGAATCTGCTGAAGCGTCTGGCGGACGCCGGCGGCGGCAAGCTGCTGGATCCGCAGATCGACAATCCCTTCACGCTCGGCCGCCTGAAGACCTTCCAGCCGCGCGATCTCTGGGAGGCGATGCTGAAATGGTTCGTCATCCTGTTTGTGCTCGATGTGGCGGTGCGCCGGGTGGACATCGATCGCGAGGAGTGGCTCAAGGCGTGGAATCGCCTGCGCGCCGCGCTCGGGTTTGGCGATGTTCGGCGGGCCGTGGCGGGGCAGGAATCGCTGGGAGCCCTGCTGCAGCGGCGGGACCAGGTTCGCGAAACCCGCCCGGTTGCGCAGACGGTGGCGGACGATCGACTCTTCCAACCGCGACAGGTTCCGGTGGTCAGCCCCGAGTCCGGGAGACCGGCCGCGCCGTCGGCCTCGGCTCCGTCGGCCGGTTCCGGGTCGGCACCCGCCGAGCCGCCAGGCGAGGAAAAGCCCGGCACCACCAGCCGTCTCCTGGAGGCCAAACGCCGCGCCCGACGTCAGTAATAGGTCCCGGATTCCTGAGGCGTTCCCGGCCTGTTTTCGCTCTTCGAACCCCTCTGGAGCCGTCGTATGCCGCGAAAGTCGAAGCAAAAAAAGATCGCCCGGCCGCGCGTTCTCTGGCAGGTCAACCCGTCCACGCGGGTCAAGGGATCTGCCCGGGCCTACTCCCGGTCACGGACGCGCGCGGAAAACCGTACGAATTTCAACGATGAGCAGGACACCAGCCGATAAGAAGCAGCCGAAGCTGAAGCTCGGATTGCCGAAGGGTTCCTTGCAGGACGCCACGCTCGAGAAGATGGCCAAGGCCGGATGGAACATCACTGTTTCGTCCCGCAGCTACGAGCCGTATGTCGACGATGCCGAACTGCAGATCCGTCTCATCCGCGCCCAGGAAATCAGCCGCTACGTCGAGCTGGGCTACTTGGACGCCGGTATTACCGGGCTGGACTGGATTCAGGAGAATCACAGCGATGTCCACGAGGTGGGCGAATTCCTGTTCAGCAAGGCGACCCGCCAGCCGACCCGCTGGGTGCTGGCCGTCCCCGAGGAGTCGCCGATCCAGTCGGTGAAGGATCTGGAAGGCAAGCGCGTGGCCACCGAGGTGGTCGGCTTGACCAAGCGCTGGCTCAAGAAACACGGCGTGAAAGCCGAGGTGGAATTTTCCTGGGGCGCGACCGAGGTGAAGGCGCGCGAATTGGTGGACGCCATTGTCGAGGTGACCGAGACCGGATCCTCGCTCCGCGCCAACAAGCTCCGCATCGTTGAGACCCTGCTGGTCTCCACGCCGCGCCTGATTGCGAATCACGACGCCTGGAAGGACAAGTGGAAGCGGACCAAGGTGGAAACCCTGGCGCTGCTGCTCCGCGGGGCGATCGAGGCGGAAGCCAAGGTGGGATTGAAGATGAATGTCCGTGAAGCCGATTTGCCGAAGTTGTTGCAATCGCTTCCCGCATTGCGTAATCCCACTGTGTCCAGTTTGAGTCTCTCCGGCTGGGTGGCTGTGGAAACCATCATCGATGAATCGGTGGTGCGCGAATTCATCCCACAATTAAAGGCCGCCGGGGCGGAGGGAATCATCGAGTACCCGCTGAACAAAGTGGTGTACTGACCTGAACAGACGACATCGCAGAAACACACGAGCTATGGGTTCACTTAAGAAGCGTCGGAAGGCGAAGATCAACAAGCACAAGCGGCGGAAGAAGCTCCGTCAGAACCGCCATAAGAAGCGCACCTGGCAGAAGTAGCCAGACGGCGTCTTCACGCCGCCTTCCGGGCATGGTCTCTTTTTCAAGGCGCGGCTCCGTCCCTGCGGAGCCGCGTTGTCTTTTGCCCGTACCCCATCAGGACGCCGCTTGCCGCGGGATACCCGGATTCTCCCGAACCCGGAACTTCCCCCGGCTGCTGGTCTGTTTGTCGATGCTCCTGGCCGGCGCTGTCCTGCAGGGCTGCACACATTCGACCTCTCGATCCGCCAAGTCCGGCACCACGACCTCGCGCCAGGCCGCAGCGGTGTCGGGTACCAACGCGCCCAAATCAAATCCGGCAAAGCCCGGCCTGAACGCACCGCGGGGCCGGCGGGTCTCGGATCCGCTCGCCGCGGAATCCGAGTCGGTGATTGAACGCCGCGCCGCGGCGCATGCCGCCTTTGCCGCGGCCATGATCCGCCAGGATGAGGAGGGTACCAGCGGGGCGCTGGAGCTTTTCCGCAAATCTCTCGAGAACGATCCCGACAACCTGACGCTCGCGGTGGATCTCGCTCGTCGCTTGCTGGATCGCAAGGAACGCGACGCGGCGCTCGAAATTCTCAAACGATCCGCACCGCGTGCCGCGGGATCCGATCAAGCCGCGACCATTCAGACGCTGCTGGGAGTCACCTACGCGCAATTGGGTCGGCGGGAGGAATCGATGACCGCCTATCGCGAGGCGATCCGCCTGGCGCCCGACGAACTGGTGAACTACCAGGCGCTCGTCGACCTGCAGGCGGTCACCGGCCGCCGCGCCCAAATTCTCGGCACCCTGGAGCAGGCGGCACGCGCCGAATCGGCCGAGCCCATTTATTGGATCGAACTGGCCGAACTCTTCCGACTGCACGGGCAGCGCGATACCAACGCCGCTCCCCGCACGTTGACGGCGGCACGGAGTGCGCTGGAAAAAGCCGCCACCCTCAAGCCCGAGGATCCAGGACTGCTTCAGCGTCTCGGCGAACGGTACGAGGCTGTCGGTCAGCCGGAAAAGGCTGAGGCCGTTTATCTCGGTCTGAAGACCCGCTTTCCCAAGGATCCGCGACCCACCGGCAAGCTGGCCGAACTGTATCTCCGCCTCGGCAAGAACAAGCAGGCAGGGGAGCAACTGGAGGCCTTGAAGCGCGAGAATCCGTCGAATCCGGTGCCGTTCTACTACCTCGGTCTGCTGGCGTTCGAGGCGCGGGATTTCTCCCGGGCGGCCAC
>CANGMO010000489.1 GCA_947454295.1 Verrucomicrobiota bacterium
GATCCGGATGGCGACGGTGTCCGACTCGGTGTGGGAGCCGTGCAGTTCACCGCGTCGGCGTCGGCGCCGGACCTGCGCCCGATCGTGGAGCGGGCGCTGCTGGGATACGCCACCCAGCACCTTCCCGGCCTGGTGACGCGGCTGGCGGCGATGCACGGTTTTTCCGAGAAGGTCCGGCGGGTCAGCGTCCGGAACCAACGCACTCGCTGGGGCAGCTGTTCGCGTCGCGGGGTGATCTCGCTCAACTGGCGATTGGTCCAGTTGCCCGAGTCCGTGCGGGACTACGTGATCCTCCACGAGCTGGCGCATCTTCAGCATCTCAACCACAGCCGGCGGGTTTGGAGCGAGGTGGAGCGTCTGTGTCCCGACTACCGCGCCGCCGAGGCATGGCTTCGCGAGCACGGGCGGCTCTTCCTCTGAGCGGGGATCCAAGTTCCTCGGATCTTCGTTGCACCGGTCTCCCGGATTCGCGGATACACTCGGTCCATGCGGAATTTCCTCGGATGGCGGCGACGCGTCGCCGGACCTCTCTCGCTCGTTCTGGCTGGCGGCGTGATGTCGATGTGCCGTGTCCTGCCCGTGCACGGCGCGGACGCTCCGCCCCTCAACGAGTTGATCGAGCTGCTGCGCACGCATCAGCACACCTACACCCCGGAGGATCTCAACCGCCTTGCCGTGGAGGGCCTGGTCCAGAAGCTGGGCGGCCTCGCGCACTTTGTCGGCGATGCCTCCGCGACCAACTCCTTGAGCGAGTCGTCCACCAATGCGGTGGTGTCGCGGGTGCATGAGAATCAATTCGGGTATCTGCGCCTGACCTCGTTGAGCGGTTCGACCCGGACCGAGGTGGAACAAGCCGTTCGAGAGCTGGCCAAGGGCCGGTTGATCAAGGGCTGGGTGCTGGATCTGCGGTTTCTGTCCAGCCGTGATTTTGAAGGCGCTGCCCAGGTGGCCGATGTGTTTCTGCCGGGTGGGAAGCCGGTGATGGACTGGGGCGCGGGGCTGTTTCAATCAACTGGCAGGACCAACGCCGCGGTGGCGGTCGGCGTCACGCCAGTCACGGTGCTGGTCAATCATTCAACTCGCGGCGGTGCCGAGGCGGTGGCGTCGGTTTTGCGCAGCGCGGGCGCGGCGGTGGTGATTGGCAATCCGACCGCGGGGGAGGTGGCGCGCTATGAGGAGTTCGCCTTGTCGACCGGACGCAAGCTGCGTCTCGCGGTGGCGCCGGTGCGCGGTGGCGATGGCGCGTTCCTGGCACCGACCGGAGTGACGCCTGATATTTCGGTGGCGGTGCGTGAGGAAGAGGAGAAGGGGTGGCTCGGCGATCCGTTTGTTCCCCCCGCGGCCACGACTGCTTCATCCGGCCGGCCGGATGGAACCGGAGGGACCAACACGGTCTCGCGTCCGCGTCGCCGGCTTACTGAGGCGGATTTGGTTCGGTCACGACGCGAGGGGAAGTCGAACGGTCAGACCAACACGGTTCCGGGAGCGGGCGAGTCGAGTGCTCCGGTGCCGCCGCCCAAGCTGGTGCGCGATCCGGTGCTGGCGCGGGCGCTGGACCTGCTCAAGGGATTGAGCGTGATCCGGCCGCAGTGATCGACTCAGGCCGCCGGCACGGGTGAACCGGGTGCGGTGGGCGACAGGCATCGGTGCACCGCGAGGGCGAGGGCTGCGGTGGTGAATGGCTTCCCGAGGATTTGCCGGATTCCGGTACGGTCCAGATCCTCCTGGTGGATGCCGCCGAGAAATCCGGTGGTCAGCAGAATCGGCAGATGGGGCAGGCGCGCGTGCATCTGACGCGCGAGGTTCAGCCCGTTTATTCCGGGCATGCTCAGGTCGGTGATCAGGAGCCGGTAGGTGGCCGGATTCGCTTTGAGCTCAGCGAAGGCAGCCGCGGGTTCCGTGAAGGCGAAGGCCTTATACCCGAGGGATTCCAGGAGCTGTCTTCCCAATTGCGCCAGTGAGCGCTCGTCGTCGAGAATTAGAATCCGTTCACCGCAACCGCGGGGTGGTGGCGCTTCCGAGGTCGGGCTCACCAAGGCGTCGCCTGGGGAGCAGGGGAAGTAGAGGTGGAAGGTGGTTCCCCGGCCTGGCTGACTGTAGACGGTGATGGCGCCGTCGTGCGCCTTGAGGATGCCGTGGACCACGGAGAGCCCGAGGCCGGTGCCTTCGCCCAGCGCCTTGGTGGTGAAGAACGGTTCGAAGACGCGTTCCAGCGCCTCGCGGGGGATACCGCATCCGGTATCGCTGAAACTGAGGTGAATGTACGGACCCGGCCTGCTTCCGGTCAGCGCGCGGGAGTTGAGCGGCCCGGCGTTGGTTTTTTCGGCCGCCACGCTGATGCGTCCGTTGTTTCGCCCGATCGCCTGATAGGCATTGGTCCCCAGATTCATGATGACCTGATGGATCTGATCGGGATCGGCATGGATCGGTGGCAGGTCCGAAGGCAGCTGAACGTCAAATTCGATGCCGGCGGGAATGGTGGCGCGGAGAAGTCTGAGCGACTCGGCGACCACCTGGGGAAGCTGGACTGGAACGCGTCGCGGGTCCTGTCGGCGGCTGAAGGCGAGGATCTGACCTACCAGTCCGGAGGCGCGTCGCGCTCCTTCCAGCACGCCTTCCAACTCGGTGCGAACCACGGAATGTTCCCCGAGCCGGAATCGTGCAAGCTCGGTGAATCCGAGAATGGCCCCAAGGATGTTGTTGAAATCGTGCGCGATCCCACCGGCCAGTGTGCCGATGGCATCCATCTTCTGGGCCTGGCGCACCTGCGCCTCCAACTGGCGCTGCTCGGTGATGTCGCTCGCGACCCCCACGATCCGCGTGCACGTGCCGGAGGCGTCGCGGACCGGGTAGGCCCGATCATGGATCCAGCGGACCGAGGCGTCCGGACGGACAATCCGATACTCGACGTTGTAGTCTCCCAGCACCTGAGCTTCGCGCGACGGACGGCGAACCCGTTCCCGGTCCTCGGGATGGATGGTTTCAATCCAGGCTTCCAACGATTGGTAGAGCGCTTCGGGGGAGCGTCCCCAAATGCGCTGGTATCCGGGGCTGATGTAGAGAAGCCGTGACTGGGCGACATCGGTCATCCAGAAGACCTCCTCGATGTTTTCCACCACCTGACGGAAACGCTCCTCGC
>CANGMO010000490.1 GCA_947454295.1 Verrucomicrobiota bacterium
CCCGGCATGGGATCCTGGGTGAGCTACGGCCTGGGCAGCGCGAATGACAATCTCCCGGCGTTTGTGGTGCTGCCCGATCACCGGGGATTTGCCTCAAACGGTCCGAAGAACTGGGACTCGGCCTTTCTTCCCGGTCAACATGCGGGAACGATCCTGTATCCGGGTCAGCCCAATCCCATTACCGATTTGTTTCCCGGTCGCGGCGGCGAGTTTGTTACGTCCGACAGCGAGGCGGCCGCGCATGCGATGCTGACGCGGCTGAATCAGGGTCACGCGGGTACGCGCGAAGGCGATGCCCGGCTGGAGGCCCGCATCCAGAGCTACGAGCTGGCCGCGCGCATGCAGCTCGCCGCGCCCGAGGCGATGGACATCTCGCGCGAGCCCGACTACCTGCTCGACCTCTACGGCGTCCGCCGCAATCCGCCCACTTGGCCCAAGGAGATCAACGCCGAGGAGGAGATGGATTACTTCGGTCGCAAGTGCCTCGTCGCGCGCCGACTCATCGAGCGGGGCGTACGCTTCGTCCAAATCTGGAGCGGCAACGACAACGGCTTCCCGCGCCGCAACTGGGATTCGCACGAGGACATCCGGCGCGACCACGGGCCGCTGGCCATGGGCTTCGCACGCGGCGCCGCGGCGTTGATCCAGGATCTCAAGCAGCGCGGGTTGCTGGAGGACACGGTGATCCTGTGGACCACGGAGTTCGGACGCATGCCCAGTTCCCAAGGGGGCAAGGGGCGCGATCACAATCCGTACTGCTTCACCAACTGGCTTTGCGGCGGCGGCATTCGCGGCGGCGTGACGGCGGGCGAGAGCGATCCGTGGGGCTACAAGCCGCTCGATCGCAGCCAGCCCACCAATGTCCACGACATCCACGCCACCGTGCTGCACCTGCTCGGCATCGATCACACCAAGCTCACCTTCCGCAGCAATGGCCTGGATCGCCGGCTCACCGATGTCGAGGGCGAGATCATCCGGCCGCTGGTGGGCGCCTGAATTGAAGCGGACGCTGGTTGTGGAGTTCGGCGGAAAGCGGAGCGCCACACCGCTTTCGACACCGCGACTGCAACCCGAGTCTCGAAATCAAATCGGGCATCAGCTCCGCCGCAGAGTGGCCGAACTCACCGCGGTCTTTGCGCCCGCTCGGGCCCACAGCGATGTTGCCGCTGCGCTCTGCCACCGCACTCGACGTGGGAGCCTCAGAAAATCACTCGGCTCCTTTCCTGGGCCTGTTTAGGTTCGCCGGGGTGAATCCCCCGGTTGATCTTCTCCGATCGCTCTTGGCTGCTGCGGCCGTGTTGGCCCTGGCATCCCGTTGCCCGGGCGCCGAGGAGGCCAAGCCTGCGCCACCCAAACCGGGTCCGCCGCGGGTCTTGCTGTGCGAACCGCTGGCGGTGGAGGTCGGGCGGCTCGGACGCGTGGCGCTGCGCGGGACGGATCTCACCAACGCCACACGTGTCGAGGTGCTGCTGCCCGGCGGAGCGCTGGCGGCGGAGTTGGGCGGAGTGGAAACGATCGCGGTGCCTGAGGGATTCGATGCCGCCCGGGCGGGCAACCAGAGACTCTCCGTGTTGCTGGCGCCGTCGCTGGTGCCGGCGGATGCCGGGCCGTTGCTGACGTTGCGGGTCACCACGCCGCTGGGGACTGGTGAAACACGCCGACTCCTCCACGTGCCGCGGGGATCGCTGATTGGCGAACGCGAACCCAACAACGGTTTTCGCGAGGCGAAGGAGGTGGCTTCCGGTCAATTCGTGATGGGCACGATCGACAGTCCGCAGGATGTCGATGTCTTCGCGATCACGCTCGCGGCTGGCGAGCAATTGATGGCCGAGGTATGGGCGGATCGACTGGGGTCGCTGCTCGATCCGTCGATTACGCTCCACGCATCCGGAGGGGCCATTCTGAAGGTGCAGGACGATGGACCCGATCGCGCGCTCGGTCGTGACCCGCGCCTTGTTTGGACGGCGTCGAAGGCGGGTCGGTATTTCCTGGCGGTCTCCGGAGTGACCGAGCGCGGTGGGTCGCTTCACGGGTACGTGCTGTTGGTGACGACCACGATCTCGACTCCCGGTGCGAAGCCCGCCGCCACGGGCTCGACGCCTCCGGCCCTCCGCGCCAAACTGCGTCCATGATGCCTCGGCGATCCGGTTCGCAGCTCCCACTTCTCCGCACGCTTTCGTTCGTTCTGACCCTCGGCCTTGCCGTGGTGAATGCCACGGCGGCGGCGCTGGTGTTTCAGACGGACTTCGGTCTCAAGGATGGCGCGGTCTCGGCGATGAAGGGCGTCGCGTTCGGCGTGGATCCGAATTTGCGGCAGTTCGATCTCACCCATGAAATCCCCGCCTACAATGTGTGGGAGGCAGCCTTCCGCCTGAAGCAGACGGTGCCGTACTGGCCGACGGGGACAGTCTTCGTGAACGTGGTGGATCCCGGGGTTGGCACGGAGCGTCGCGCGGTGGTCGCGCGGACGCGGGACAATCACTACATCGTGACCCCCGACAACGGCAGCCTGACGTTCCTTGCCGAGTCTCCGGGTCTTTCGGAAGTGCGCCTCATCGACACGGCGAAACAGCGACTCAAAGGCAGCGAGGAAAGCTACACCTTCCACGGTCGTGATCTCTTCGCGTATGTGGGTGCCCGTCTGGCGACCGGCAAGCTGGAATTCCGCGACTGCGGCGTTCGTCTCACCAATGACGTGGTCCGGCTGAGCTATGCGAAGCCGCATCGGTCGGGAGACACGCTCATCGGATCGATCCCGGTGCTTGATGTGCAATACGGGAATGTGTGGTCGAATCTTCCCAAGCGGCTGTTCCAGGAACTGAAGCCGGTGGTGGGGGAATCGTTCCAGGTCCGCATTGCCCAAGGGGGGCGCAAGGTCTGGGAGGGACGGGTGCCGTTTGGTGAGACTTTTGGTGCGGTGCCGGCGGGGCAGCCGATTCTGTATGTGAACAGCTTGCTGGAAGTCGCACTCGCGCTGAACCAGGGCAATTTCGCCACGGCGAATCACGTGGCGAGCGGACCGGACTGGACCTTTGAAATCTCGCGGTGAGACACGGATTTCACTGATTCTCACGGATTGAATCAAAGAACCGGTACGGGGTTGGTGACGGTCTTACCCGTGCTCGTAACCTTAATC
>CANGMO010000491.1 GCA_947454295.1 Verrucomicrobiota bacterium
AGCGTTCGCACCGCGCGGGAAATTGAGGACGCCAGTCCCTCTGGAACCGCAGCCACTGCCTCCCGCGCGAGGACGATTTCCAATGCTGCGACGCTGGAAACGATTCCCCGACGCCCCAGCACGCCGCGGAGCTTTTCGAGTCCACGCGACACCCGCATGCGGGCGGCATCGGCACTCACACCGAGTTCCCGTCCAACCGCGGCAAACTCGCGACCCGCGAAGAAGCGGAGCAGCACCGCATGGCGCTCGGCCTCCGCCAACTCCTGCAATGCCTCATCCAGCAGTGGTTTAATCCGCGACCAGTCGGGTTCAGCACATTCCGTCCCGCCCGGGGATTGAGCCGCATAGGCATGCTCCCGCCGCATCCGTCGAGCCTGCTGTCGGGAGCGGTCGGCCGCCTTCTGGAGGGCAGTGACGTGCAACCATCCCGCCAGAACCGGATGCCGCATCAACTCGCCGCTGCGTTGCGCCAGCTGGAGAAACACGGACTGAGTGACGTCCTCCGCCGCGGCCTGGTCGTCCTCCAGCCGTCGGGCCGCGGCAGAATACACCGCGGGGAGGTGCCGCCGCATGAGCTCGGCAAAGGCCTGCTCATCCCTACGGGTGGAAAACTCCCGAAGAAGCGACACATCCGGAATATCCGACATGGGCATCGTCATATACCTGTAATCGTCGCCGTCCGCACCGACCGAACTGCCTTTCTGGTCCCTCCAACGAAGGGCGCGCTCAGGCTTCCAAAAGCGACTCCGTTGGGGAATGCGTCTTCATGCCACACGATTCCCGGTAACCTTCCAGCAATAACGCCGTAGCAGGGCCAATGAACGGCCTCTTCTCCGCATGCTTTGGATGCACCTCCAAAGTGAACTCCGGTTGGGATCGCCGCCGATCGTCGAAACCAACCAACCACCTCCAGTTCCCTGTCATGCGTCCCATCCCCTCCTCCGTTGTTTCAGCGCTCGCCTGCGCCCTGTCCCTGATCCCAATGGCCCACGGGGCCGTGGTGGTGTCCAACGTCGCCGAGCTGGGCCACCTCGCAGCCACAGTGGACAATAACTTTACGGTCGCGGAATCGTTCGTGGCAGGCGGCGCCGCCACCTTCGATGCCGTCACGCTACAGCTTTCCCTGAATCCCCCCAGCGCCGGACTTGCCTTGAAGCTGTACGCCGACGCTGCCGGCTCTCCCGCGGCCTCCGCTCTGGTCAATCTGCAGCTCGACACCGGCGCCCGATTCACGCCGGTCGCGCCGTTCACCCTGTCACTGGGCACCACCTACTGGGTGGTCGCGACGGCGGTGGTTCCACTCGTGAGCTGGGATGGCACCTCCAGCGTCAACGAAACCGGCGCCTCCGGATGGACCATTGGCAACGATCATCGCGAAAAGGGATTCAGCAATCCGTGGGGCGCGGTCAGCGACTCCCTCAAGATGACGATCGAAGCCACGGCGGTCCCGGAGCCCGCGACGGTGGGTGTGATCACCGGACTGGGATTGATCGGGCTGGCCGGATTCCGCCGCATCACCTCGAAGGGGAATCGGTAGACACGGATTCGCACCGATTCACACGGATTTCTGAGGAAGCAGGCAACCGCGGCGCCTCGGATTTCGTGGTGCTAGGCGGCGTCGAACCGGTCCCGGGCGGTGCGGGTGATCAGGGTGGCGGCGGGATGGTGGATCCGTCGCTCGGCGGTGATGGCATGGAGCCGCATCCGGCAGGATTCGGCCTGTCCAATGACCCGGAAGCCGTACCGTTTGCCCGCCTCGTCCATGGCGATGTCGGGAATGGCGATGAACCCGCGGCCCTCGGCGGCCATCACCTTCAACAAGGCCAGGTCCTCGCACTCGGCCACCACCAGCGGCCGGACCTTATGTTCCGCGAACCACACATCGAGCGAGCGGCGTAGCGATGTGTTTCCCGCGGGCAGGAGGGCGGGCGCGCCATTCAGCGACTCCGGAAACCCGCGCCTGAGCCGCTGCGCAAGCCGTCGCTCCGCGCAGAAGGTCGAGCCGGATTCTCCCAGCAGGTGGCTGAATGTCTTGAACGTGCTGCTGCTGGCGGCCGTTTCGTCCGAGAGCACCAGGTCCAGCCGGTGCGCCGCGAGCTGAATGAGCAGCTCCTCCATCCGGCCTTCGCGACAGACCACATGAACCTCGGTCGGCATTGAGAATACCGGCTTCAGGATCTCGTTGATCACCAGCTTGGGAATCGAATCCACCACCCCCACCGTGAGGCGCAGCGCCCCACTTCCCGGCCGCTGCTTCACCGCATTCAGCAGCTCGCCACCCAGGGCAAAGATCTCCTCGGCATAGCCAAACACGAGCTGGCCGACGTCGGTGAGACGGTTGTTCCGGCCCTCGCGTCGAAACAGCGCCTCACCCAGGGCGCCCTCCAGCTCCCGGATCTGCTCGGAGATCGAGGGAGCTGAGACATTCAGGCGTTCCGCCGCGCGCGCCAGGCTTCCCTCGCGGGCCACCGTCCAGAAATAGCGGAGATGATGATAGTTAAGCCATTCCATGCCGGGATCACTCATGATTCGGTTTTTCCTAACTGTCCATTCGGAAAGCCGTAGTCATGCGATCGGCGGAGGTGGCCTAGGGTCTCGATGTCAGGCCCGACGGACCCAACACCCGCCGGACACTGCCGGGCGGATGCAACCGTCCGGAGAACCAACACTCGAATTGACACGTTAGGACATCCACTCATGACCACCACGATCCGCTTGAATGTGCATCCACTGAGTCTGCGGGCGACCCGCGGACTGGAGTCCTGGATTGAACGGCAGGTGCTGGCGCTGGGAGCCGCCCGCCGCATTGACGAGGCGCGCATCGAGATCGCGCGGCTGGAGAACGCCAGTCCCGCCTTCGAGGTCCGGGCGCACCTGGTGACGCCGGGACCCGACCTGATCGTCAACGGGCGCGACCACACCCTGCGCGCCGCCTTTTCGAAGGTGATCGACCTGCTGCGCGGGCAGATCGCGCAGCGGGCCGGCAAGATCCGTCATCGCGGCCGAACCCATCAGCACGTGACCACGCCGCGAGGCCATCGGTCCCGCTCGATGTAATTCTCGACCGCGGGACAGGGTTGCACCCCCTGCCCCGCGGCCGTTCCCCCTGTCCCCGCTGTACCCCCCTTCA
>CANGMO010000492.1 GCA_947454295.1 Verrucomicrobiota bacterium
CCATGTAGCCCACCAGGGCGGCGTTGAGATCGTAAATGGGCGGCAGCGCGTTGAAGGGGGCCTTGGTCAGGGCTCCCTCGCTGCCGGCTCCGGTGGTGCTCGGCGACTTGCCGGTCATCGAGGAGATGAACTCCATGAACAGCTCCGGCAGCTCCATGTAGTGGATCGGCCCGTAGCAGGCGAGCGAACGGATCTTGCCCTCGGCCGGGTTGTTGCGCCGGCCGGCGAGCACCGCGGTGACCGGCTGATGCAGCGGACGAGCGGTGGGCAGCCGGCGCGCCAGGCGCGTGGCAACACCGGCCAGATGCGTGCTTCGGGGATCCTGCAGATCGGGTCGCAGCTGCAGGTAGCGGGGATTCTTGGACGGCTTGCCGTCCACGATGCGCGGATGCGCGGAGGAGACGAAGAAGGCCGTGTCCGGACGGTCCTGGACCCCCTGGATGAGGTCCTGCATCGGCTTGGTGAACTGATGGAAGCCGATCGCATCGTCGATGAGTTCCCCTGCCATGGCGCGCGGGAGCGGCTCGTAATTGGAGAAGAAGTTTCCGCCGCGCGCGAAGTCCTGCTCGGTGGTGTTGTCGTAGCCGCGGTGGATGGCGTCGTCGGGACGCTGGAAGAGGCGCGTCTCGGTGTTGTGGACAAACTTGAGCGACGCCTGCGACGCCGAGGCATCGAGCCCAGACAGCGCGGTGCGCGGGACGATGACGCTGGCCGTGATGTCGTCCTCCGCCTGGATCTTGCCGGCGGGATGGAAATCCTTGCGAAGTCCGAAGGTGCGCCACTGGCCATCGGTGTCGTAGCCGACGCGCAGGAACTGCGTGGCGAGCTTCTTGCGGCCGATGCGCAGCTCGTTGGAGGACTCGCCGTTGATGATGTCGACGCTGAATTGATCGCGCCACGTGTCCCCCCAGCTGGGCTTCCAGAAGCGTTTCAGCACGAAGACCAGCTCCTTGATGTGCTGCGACACGCCCGACAGGAAGCGGTTGTACTCGTCGTTGTATTCCTCGCCGGGGGTGAGGAGCTTGATGACGCTGCCCAGCGAACGCTGCGGCGAGAGGATGGGCCGCGAGTCATTGCCATTCCGGGTGGCGTCGCGGAACCGGCCCGAGTAGTCGCGCTTGAGCAGCTCGTCCACCAGGTCGAAGTCCTTCTGGAAATCGGCGACGAACACCGGTCCGTGGATGATCGCGTCGGTGATCGGCTTGGAGATCTCGCTCTTGCCGCCACCGCTGACCGTGCAGGGCTTGTGGCACAGCGTGCCCTCGGGACGGGTGCCGATGAGGCGCCAGGCGCGGTTGCCGACCGGCTTTTCCAGGTGGATCCGGAATCCGCTGGGCAGCAGGTAGCTGTTTCCGAGCAGCAGCTTCAGGGTCTGCACCTTGCCGCCGTGCGTCCACGAGATGCGCTGCGCGTCGATTTCAAACTTCGCATCCTCGGGCACGAACAGAATGTCCCGATACTTCCGATCGATGGCGTATCCCTCGGGCTTCACGTCGAGGAGGTCCGGGAAGAGCGTGACCGCCTCGGTAAAGGTGTGGGTGTGTTCGCGCCGGTGCAGTGTGGCATCGTATTCGCCGGCCAAATCGTAGCGCGGGAACACCAGCGCCCCGCCGGCGTGTTCCTCCTCGGCGAGACCAAACAGATTCGTCGCAAAGGAGATCTGGGTCTTCACCTCCTTCTTGCAGTAGCCGAAGTAATTGTCGCCGATCACCGTGACCACCACGCCGGTGGCGTCGCGTGCGGTGATCTTGAAGGCATTGCCCTCATTGTAGAGCTCGCCCTCCGACTTCCAGCACATGCCGTCGCGGCGCTGGCGCTCGGTGGCGGTCTCCCAGGACGGCAGGCCAAGCTCCTTCTTGGTGATCGTGCCGACGATGTGCGGGGCGAGGATCACGCAGCCGGTGTGGCCGGACCAGTGCTCGGGATCGAGCGCGGCGTCGTTCTCCGGCAGGTTGGGATCCCCGCCGTTGCCGAAGATGCTCTCCACGAAGTCGAGATTGCAGACCAGGTTTCCCGGCACGAAGAACCGGGTCTCCATGCGCTGCTCGGCAATGAACCCGGGCACTTCCGGACAGATGACCGGACGGATGTAGAGGGAAACGATGGTTTCCGCCTGCTCCGTCTGGGAGGAGGTGAAGGGGAGCCGGCTCAGCTCGCTCGGGGGCTGAAGTGCCCGGCGCAGCAGGGCGGCAAACACCGCCTTGGGCACCGCTTTCTTGTCGTCGGGAATCGGCAGACCGCCCTCGGCGACGTGAAAGATGCCCTCGGTGGTCCGGCGGTCCGACTTCGGGTTGTGCAGGATGCCGTTCGCGACGCGGTAGCTGCGGATGATGTCGCTGACGAACTCGTCGCGATCCGGCGGCAGGGACGCCACCCGCGCCAGGCCGGGCCGGTCGAGCACCAGGGTCCGGTTGGGCAGCTTGGGCGGCACCACCACGTCGCCCAGATAGTCGTAAAGAAAGGCCTGGATGCGTGAGTCGACGGCACACAGGTGCGACGACAGCAGCCGGTCCTTTTCACGGCTGCGGGCGATCAGGGAATCCACGAGGGCCGCCGCCTCCGGATTGATCGCCGCCGAATAGAGCGGTAGCCCCAGCTCGGCCAGCTTGAGGTTGAGATAGCGGATTTCTGCGTTCGTCGAGAGCGCGTTAGGCATGATGCGGTCGGTTTCGATCCTGGGTCAGGGATCGACGCGCGCGACAATCCCGCAGGACGGCGCCTCACGCAAGACCCTGCTGATCATTAGAAGCCGGCTTAACCTTCCGGCCCCCCAACATCAGGCGACCCCCCATCGGCATCAATTGGCATCGCTTTCCGCGAGACGCGCTCGATAGACCTCGCGGGCGTGCTGGTAGGCATCGCGGGCCTGGGCGATTTCGTCGCCCTTCATGAAGCGCTCCTTCTGCGACCAGCACTGATCCACGCTCTTCAGGCACCACTCCACGCTCTTGCGCGAGGGACGGATGGGCTTGCCACCCACCGTGATGAAGATGGGATTCGTGTGGGCGCTGGGCAGGATTCGCACGGCGTACCACCCAGAGCGGGCGACCGGCACCTTGAATTCGACCGGACGGAGCTGTCCGTCGGCGGTGACCCGGGTCGAGCCCACCGGGAATCCATTCTGCAAC
>CANGMO010000493.1 GCA_947454295.1 Verrucomicrobiota bacterium
CATCAAGGAGCAGCGATACCTCGATCTGCTCAATGGGACGCGCCCAATCTATCCCGGTGTCGAGGAACTCCTACGCGATCTCGCCCGCGCCACGCGGCTTGGACTCGCCTCCGGTTCGGTTCACACCATGATTGAAGCAGTGCTCTCACTGCGGGGACTGCGTCCCCTCTTCGGCGCAGTATCCAGTTCCCAGGATGTTCCACATCCAAAACCGGCGCCCGACGTGTTTCTTCACGCCGCGTCGCTGCTCAAGGTGGATCCGGCGGACTGCGTGGTCATCGAGGATTCGGCCGCCGGCGTCGCCGCGGCGCGAGCCGCCGGAATGCAGGTCATTGCCATCACCAATTCGCTGCCGGCAGAACGCCTAAAGGCAGCGGATCAGGTCGTCCAATCCTATGCGGAAGTCCGGCGACTGCTGCTGCACTGAGTAGCGGTGCCCCTCGACCGCACGTGCCACCGGCTCAACGCAGGGACGCTGCGAGAGCCTCACCGAGAGCCACGGCATCGCGAATCGGGCGGCGCTCCTGGGCGCGGCGCGTGGCCCCGTCGCGAAAACTCGCCGCACTCAGGTCCACCTGATGCCCCAACACCCGTCCGTAGGCTGCCACCGGACTCTGACACCCGCCACCCATCGCCTTGAGGAAGGCGCGTTCCGCCGTCACCGCATGCATCGTGTTCGGATGGTTCAACGCCTGGCACACCAGGGCCACTTCCGGGTCATCGGCCCGAATTTCCAGACCAACCGCGCCCTGCCCAACCGCGGGAATCATCTCGGCCGGGTCCATCAGGGTCGCCAGCAGCCCGGCAGGAGGCGCCTGCACTTCGGCCCGCTCGGCGGGCTGTAGACGGGGATCCACGCGAAGATCCCCGCGCGGACCGATGTCGAGCTTGAGCCGGACCAGCCCGGCCGCGGCAAGGATCGTCGCATCAATCGAGGGATCCGTGGCGATCTTGGTGAGCCGGGTGCCCACGTTGCCGCGAATTGGAACAATCTGCAGGTCCGGACGCACCGCCAGCACCTGCGCCGCACGCCGCGTGCTGCTGGTGGCCACCACGGCCCCTTTCGGCAGGTGGGCAAGACCATCGAACGGCTTGCCCGCGAACGGAGTCCTGGCCCCCGGGGACCAGTCCGCCGGACTCTTGGTCCCAACGGGCGACGCGGCCGTTGCAGAGCGGAACACCAGCACGTCGCGCACGTCGGCACGCGGCGCCACGGCTCCCAGAATCAACCCTTCCGGAAGATCGGTCGGCAGATCCTTGAGGCTATGCACCGCGATGTCCGCGGTTCGCTCCAGCAGTGCCACTTCCAGCTCCTTCGTGAAGAGCCCCTTGGGCAGCGACGTTTCGGCATTGGCCAGCGCGGCCGTCTGCAGCTTGTCGCCGGTCGTCTTCAGGATTTGCAATTCAAACGTCCAGGCGGGAAACACGCGCTGGAGGTCCTGCTGGACACGTCGGGAGTGGGCGAGCGCCAGCGCGGATCCGCGCGTGCACAGGATGAAGGAGGTTTTGGAACTCACGATCGGGAAGGAAGAATGTCCGCACCTGCGGAAGTGTCGGAGGCGCGGCGGGGTGCCGCCCCGGGCAGGCCCCAGGGCTGGGATCCCTGAGCCAGCAGCGGCTGCAGGCTCCGGGCACGCTCACGAATGATGGTCTCGCAGCGGGCAATTTCAACGCGCCGGGTGCGCAGATGCTCCTCGGCGATCGACTGGAGGTCATCGACGTTGGCGAGATACACGCCGTCCAGTTCCCGCACTTCCGGGTCGATGTCGCGGGGCACCGCAATATCAATGAGCAGAAGGGGCTTGGGCGGACGGCGCTTCAACAGATCGGCAAGGCGCGCGCGATCCAGCACGTAATGCGGGGCGCTGGTGCTGCTGATGATGATGTCGATGCGCGCAAATTCCTGCTCCCAATCCTCAAATCGAATGGCCCGCCCCCCCAGCTCCGCCGCCAGATCGGCCGCGCGTTCAAAGGAGCGGTTGCTGACAAAGAGGCTGCGGGCGCCACGGCTCAGAAGCGCACGGGCGGTTTTCTCGCTGGTATCCCCGGCGCCGATCACCATCACGTCGCGTTCCTGCAACCCGTCGAAAATCTTTTCCGCGAGATCCACGGCCACCGACGCCACGCTCGTGTTGCCTTTTTGAATGCTGGTTTCCGAACGCACCTTCTTCGCCACCGAAAAGGCGTTCTGAAACACCTTGTTCAGCACCTTCCCGGTTTGCCCCGCGGCCAGGGCGGCGTCATACGCCTTCTTGAGCTGGCCGAGAATTTCGGTCTCTCCCAGCACAAGGGAATCCAGCCCGCAGGCCACCTCGAACAGGTGCTCAATGCCGTTGAGATCGCTGTGCCGATAAACTGCGCCCTCGAGGGACAGCGCCTCACGGCAATCACGGTCCGTCACCAGAAACTCAGCCAGCGCCTGCGTGGCCCCGGTCGGTTCGCCTTCGGCCACGGCGTACAATTCCACGCGATTGCAGGTGCTCAGCAGCACCGCCTCCCGCGCCAGTCCGGAAGCCGTGATGCGGGCCAGCGTGGGCACGACCGTGGGCTCGGGATAGGCGAACCGCTCGCGCACCTCGACGGGCGCAGACCGGTGATTCAGGCCGATGACGATCAGGGACATCCGGAATTCACGTCACGGGTGGTGGATGGGCGACGGGAGATTGGTCCCCCAAAAGGTGAGCAGGACGAACGCGAAGGTCCCGATGGCCCCCCAAGCGAACCGGCGCGCCCGAAACCCGGACCGGCCGCGGAGCTGGAGCAGGATCAGGTAAGTGGCCCAGACGATGGCGCTCCAGACGATCTTGGGATCGTCCGAAACGTAGTATCCGCGTTCCCGCTTAAGCCACCCAGCGCCGACGGCAAGTCCGATGGTCAGCAGCCAAAACCCGGCCCACAGCAGCCCAGACGTCACTTTTTCCAATCGCTGAATGGGGGGCATGAGCGCCAGCACGGCCCTGGCCCGGTCGAACTTCAAATCGTGCTCCTGGGACAGGTACATGAGCGCACTCACGGCCCCGAGGCCAAAAGCACCGTAGGCCAGCAGGATCATCGCGGCATGAAGGCTTTCCCATCCGTGCACGAACTCGGGCTTCGGGCCGTGGTGATCGAGCATGGGA
>CANGMO010000494.1 GCA_947454295.1 Verrucomicrobiota bacterium
AGATGGGAGATGGGGGCAGTGATCGGTGAACGGTAATCCGTGATCAGGAGGCAGTGCTGGGAGGGGCGGTGATCGAACGGCGCAGATGGGAGATGGGGGAGCGGTGACCAGTAATCGGTGAACGGTTATCTGTGATCCTCCGTGGTTCCACTCCCACGCGATCTCCTGCTTTCGTGGTTTCCCAATTCGAGCCATCTCGCCGGCAGGATGCCGACGCTCCGGGCTCAGGCGGCAGGGTGCTTCTGGGTGCCGAGGCGCTGGGAGGCGTAGATGCCGGCGTGGCCGCTGAAGGCGTAGGCGAGGAAGCAGGCCAACGCGAAGGCCACGGTGTGGTAGGCGCCGAAGAGTTCCAGGCCCATGACGGTGCATGCCAGCGGGGTGTTGGTGGCACCGGCAAACACGGCAAGGAATCCAATGCCGGCGAACAGATCCACCGGGGCCCCCATCAACACGCCTAGCGTGTTTCCGAGCGCGGCTCCGATGAAGAACAGGGGCGTCACTTCGCCCCCCTTGAATCCGCTGCTCACGGTGACGACGGTGAACACCAGTTTCCACGCCCAACTCCATGGAGTGGCGCCGCCGGCCTGGAACGCGTTCACGATGGAGATGGAATACAGCTCGGGGCCGCGCACGCCGAGGCCGAGGTAGTCACGGGTGCCGAGCGCCAGCACGAGGGCGATGACCACGATGCCGCCCAGCACGGGTCGCAGGGGCGCCCAAGGGCAGAGTCGCTTCCAGAGGTTCTGCAGCGCGTGCGCCGTGACGGAGAACAGGCGGCTCACCAGGCCGCAGGCGATGCCGGCGAGGGCGATCTTCAGGATCAACCGGGTGTCCCACGGCGCGAGCACGGTGCCGGGCAGCATGGGATCGATGTGATAGCTCGTATGATGAATGCCCCAGGCCGAGCAGGTGGCGTCGCCAATGACGCTCGCCAGCAGGACGGGGACGAGTGCCTCGTGATCGATGCGTCCGATGACCAGCACCTCGAGCGCGAAGATGGCACCGGTCAGTGGCGTGCCGAACACCGATCCGAATCCCGCGGCGACGCCGGCCAGCAGCAGCAGACGGTGATTGGCCGGGGACGCCTTGAAGAGCCGGCCCCATCCGCTGGCCAGACTTCCGCCCATTTGCACGGCCGTACCCTCCCGGCCGGCCGAGCCGCCGAAAAGGTGGGTTACGAGCGTTCCGAAAAGCACCAGCGGGGCCATGCGCCGGGGCACGCCGCCGCCCGGGGTGTGAATCTGGTCGAGGATGAGATTGTTCCCGGCTGCCGCATCCCGGCCGATCCAGTGATAGATCACTCCCACGAGCAGGCCGCCCAGCGGGAGGAGGTAGAGCAGCGATGGGTGCTGCCAGCGGTATTCGGTGACCCGGTCGAGCAGCCACAGGAATCCCGCCGAGGCCGAGCCGGCGAGAATGCCCACGGGTGCGACCCAGAGCGTCCACTGCAGCAATTGCCGCAGGGCGACGAGGAGTTCGCGTCCGAGGGAAGGGGGCTTCATGGGAATCCGCACGGCGTGACGCAGTGCAAGGAGCCCGAGTTCATGGAATCCCTCACAGGGGGGCAAGCCTCAATCGATGGAGGCGGTCGGGAATTGGATTTTTCTTCAACCGATGCGGGCCGCAGTGTTTGCTCAACCGCATGAAGCCCCGTTCCGCTTTTCAGGTGACGTGTCTCGCCGGATCCCTTGCCGCCATTTCCATGAATGCATCGACCGCCGTCGCTGAAACCTATCTCGCCTATGTGGGCACCTACACCGGGCCGAACAGCGCGGGCATTCATGCATGGCGCTTCGACAGCACGACGGGCAAGGCCACGCAGATCGGATTGGTCGCGACGACGGCGAATCCCACCTTCCTGGCGATCCATCCCGACGGTAAGCATCTCTATGCCGCCAACGAGACGGACTCCTGGCAGGGCAAGCCCGGCGGCTACGTGACGGCCTACAGGATCGACAAGGCCTCCGGCACGCTGACCGAACTCGGGCAGCAGAGCACGGTCGGCGGCGGGCCCTGCCACCTGAATGTGGATGCCACGGGCAAGGCGCTGGTGGCGGTGAACTATGGCGGTGGCAGTGTGGCGTCGTTCCCCATCCACTCGGACGGCTCTCTCGGGGCGCACGCTACGTTCATTCAGCATCACGGCTCCAGCGTGGATCCCGCGCGTCAGAAGGAGCCGCATGCGCACTCGGTGAATCTGTCGCCCGACAATCATTTCGCGCTGGTCTGTGATCTGGGCATGGATCAGGTGCTTTCGTACGCGATTCATCCGGGGAAGGGCACGCTTTCCGAGAAGCCCGCCTCCAGTGTCCGGCTTCCGCCCGGATCCGGTCCGCGTCATCTGGCGTTCACACCGGATCACAAGTTCGCCTTCGTGAACGGTGAGATGCTCAGCACGGTGAGCTCCTTCCGGTTCAATCCGGCGCATGCGGAGCTCACGCGCATCGGCACGGTTTCCACGCTGCCGGCGGATATCGCCCCGGAGAAGGCGAAGGCGAATTCGACCGCGGAGGTGCGGGTGCATCCGAGCGGCAAGTTTGTGTACGTGTCCAACCGCGGTCATGACTCGATCGCCGTGTTCCGTCACGACGGCCACGGCGGCTTGACCCGCGTGACGAATGTTCCGACCGGCGGACACACGCCCCGGAATTTCAATTTCGATCCCACCGGCCACTGGCTCTGGGCCGAGAACCAGGGCTCGGATTCGATCCTGATCTTCTCCGTCGACGCGGCCACCGGCGACCTGAAGCCCACCGGGCAGACGCTCAAGGTGGGGCAGCCGGTGTGTGTGCGGTTTGTGAAGGCGCACTGAACCGCTGTTCGAAGATCAAACCTTCGGAGTGCGGGGGCAGAGCGGAGCGGCGACACCGCTTTGGGCCCGGGTGTGGTGGGGAACCGTTTCTGGATTCGCGCTGGACTGTGGCGCGAAAGCAGCCGGGGACAGTTCGTCGTGCGGGGCCAATGTCACGTTTTCAAAGCGGCGGGGCGCCTCGCCTCCCGCGGCGCTCCGAAAGCAGTCAATCGCACTGCTGAAAAAGGGTCGCTGGCAGGCGGGCCTTTGGACATGGTTGGGCCATGCGATCAATGACCGGCTACGGCCGGGGTGAACATGCCCAGG
>CANGMO010000495.1 GCA_947454295.1 Verrucomicrobiota bacterium
CTCCATCTCCTGGTTGGCCATCCACCAGTCACCGCCGTAGATGTTGAGATCGTTCTCGCCGTCCTGGAGGAAAATGCGGATCGGCTTGGGCTCGGTCTTGCGGACCAGCGTGGGAATGTTGTTCCCGCCGCGCAGTCCGACGTAGGTGCCCACGCTGGTGAACACGCGATGGAACGAGTCGGGCCGCTCCCAGGCCGCGGTCCAGGCGGCGATGCCGCCGCTGCTGGCGCCGGCGATGGCGCGGTCGTCGGGGTTGGTGGAGAAGGTGACGTGATGCGTTCGCTCGACGTGCGGCAGGAATTCCTCGATCAGAAACCGGGCGTAGTTCCCGCCAAGCCCGTCGTATTCGTAACTGCGATTGAAGCGGTCGAGCGAGTTCGTGGAGTGGGCGCGGACGCGGCCGTGCGAAACGAAGACGCCGATCTGCGCCGGGATCTCCTTCTTCGCGATCAGGTTGTTCAGCACGTTCACCGCCTCGTATCCGCCGCCGTCCTGCATGACCATCAACGGGGCCGGCTTGGAGCGGTCGAGCTGCGCGGGGATGTAGATCGAATAATTGCGGAAGGTTCCCGGAAACACGCTGTTGGTGCCGGAGAGGTATTCACCCTTGATGACTTCGCCTCGGGGCACGCCCTCCTGCGGTTTGGAATCGGGCCCGGGCGGGTAGGGGTTGTCGGCGCCGTGGAGTTGGGTGGCGACGCTGGACAGCGAGAGTGCCAGCAGCGCGGCGAAGGAGGACAGGGGGCCGGGACGATTCATGGGGAGGAGGAGACGATTCCTAAATGGGGCCATGACGCGGGGCGGGTTGGCAAGCGGCGTGCGCGGGGTCCGGATCCGGAAGGACTCCGCCCTTCGGTAACCGCCTCAACTTTTTAACAAAGTTTGAACATGCCCTGATTGTGTGATGTCATGTGGCCTCGTTCCAATTTGACCGCCGGGGAGTTGTTTTCGACCCCTTGACGAGTCTCGGGACGTTTGCTTTTTTTTTCGGCGTTTTTCGGGAAATTGGCCGGGATCCGGCATCAAATGTCATGATCATTGTCGAGAACTTGGTTAAGGAATTCGGCCCCAAGCGGGCGGTCAATGCCGTGTCGTTCACCGTGAACCGGGGGGAGATCCTCGGGTTCCTCGGACCCAACGGCGCGGGAAAATCGACCACGATGCGGATGATCACCGGGTACATCCCGCCCACCTCGGGCCGGGTGTCCGTGGGCGGGCATGACCTGTCCGACGATCCCATCCCCGCCAAGCGTCTCATCGGCTACCTGCCGGAAAGCGCCCCGTGCTACAGCGACATGACGGTGCACGGCTTCCTCAGCTTCGCCGCTGAGATGCGCGGCATGCGCGGCCGCACCATCGAAGAGGCCATTCAACGGGTTGCCTCCCTGTGCTTCCTCGAGGGCGTCCTGCATCAGTCCGTCGACACCCTCTCCAAGGGCTACCGTCACCGCACCTGTTTCGCCCAATCGATCCTGCATGATCCCGAGGTGCTCGTGCTCGACGAGCCCACCGACGGCCTCGATCCGAATCAAAAGCATGAGGTCCGCCAGCTCATCAAGCGGATGGGCGAAAAAAAGGCGATCATCTTCAGCACGCACATTCTCGAGGAGGTTGAAGCCGTCTGCTCGCGGGCGATCATCATCGATCGCGGCACGGTGGTGGCCAACGGCACGCCGGCCGAATTGAAGGCGCGCTCGGAGAATGCCGGTTTGGTTCGTCTGCGTGTTACCGGCGCAACGGCCGATGCGGTGAAGGCGAAGCTTTCCGGCCTGATGCTCGCGGGCCGGACGACGGTTCAGTCCGATGGCGCCGCCGTGGTGGCGCGCATCCAGCCCCGCGAGCGATCGGTGGGCGGGGAGCTGGCCCGGGCGATTGGCGATGCGGCCGGCCAATCCGGCTGGAAGGTGGAGGAGTTGCACACCGAAGAAGGCCGGCTCGACGAGGTGTTCCGCAGCATCACGCTGCCCGACACGGTGAAGCGCGCCGAGTGAACCCCAGAACCCCAACCCTTTTTCTCCTGTAGCCATGTCCTCGGATTCCTCTCGCCACATTTGGACCATCGCGAAGCGCGAACTCAGCGGGTATTTCAACTCGCCGGTCGCCTACGTGTTCATCGTGATTTTCCTCCTGCTGAACGGGTTCTTCACCTTCATGCTGGGCGGCTTCTTCGAACTCGGCGAGGCCTCGCTGTCCCGCCCGTTCTTCAGCTGGCATCCCTGGCTGTATCTGTTCCTCGTCCCCGCGGCCGGCATGCGGCTGTGGTCGGAGGAACGCCGCGTCGGTACGCTTGAACTGCTGCTCACCTATCCCATCGCCCCGTGGGAGGCCATTCTCGGAAAATTCCTGGCCTCCTGGATCTTTCTGGCCCTGGCGCTGGGCCTGACCTTCCCGGTGGTGCTCACCGTCGGCTATCTCGGATCGCCCGACTTCGGCGCCATCCTTGCCGGCTACCTCGGCAGCCTGCTCCTCGCGGGCGCCTACCTCGCGGTGACCGTCATGACCTCGGCACTCACGCGCAATCAGGTCGTGAGCTTCATCCTGTCGGTGGTGATCTGCTTCTTCCTCATCCTCGCTGGATGGGAACCGGTCACCAATCTCCTCGTCCGCTGGGCCCCGGATTCCATCGTGAATCTGGTCGCCGCCTTCAGCGTGATGCCCCACTTCGGCAACTTCCAACGCGGTGTGGTGGACCTCAGGGATCTGCTGTTCTTCGGCAGCGTGATCGTCTTCAGCCTCTTTGGAACCGGCGTCATTCTCCGCGGTTTGCGCGGCGCCTGAACCGGAACGAACCCACGAACGAATCCCCACTCCACGGTTCGACATGAAACAGTCCAAATTTCAGACGCTCCTCTTCTCGGCCGCCGGCGTCGTGCTGGTGTTCATCGCCATTGTCGGCGCCAATCTGGTGGTGAGTCCCGTCCGCCTCCGGGTCGACATGACCGCCGACCGCCTGCACACGCTGTCCTCTGGCACCAAGGCCATCCTCGGCAAGGTGGACGCCCCGGTGTCGGTGCGCCTCTACATCAGCCAGGGCAAGGACCGCATGCCGGCCCAGCTGAAGACCTTCGCCCAGACCGTTGAGGACCTCCTCGCCGAGTTCAAG
>CANGMO010000496.1 GCA_947454295.1 Verrucomicrobiota bacterium
CGCGGATCGATCAATTGGTGGCGGAGAAATACTCCCTGCCTGCCCACAACGAATCCCGATAGTTCGTCGGCGGGCTCAGTAGCTCCCGGGGCTCGCCGAGTGGCCGCGGACGATGGCCACGCCGGCGCTGGTGCCAAGACGCGTCGCGCCGGCCTCGATCATGGCGAGGGCAGTCGCGGTGTCGCGAATTCCGCCGCTGGCCTTCACGCCGAAGCGCGGACCGACCGTCTCGCGCATGAGCCGGACATCGTCGAGGGTCGCGCCGCCGGAGCTGAATCCGGTGGAGGTCTTCACGAATTGCGCTCCGGATTCCACCACCAGCGAGCATGCGGCGAGCTTCTCCTCGCGGGTCAGCAGGCAGGTTTCGAGGATCACCTTCACCGGCACCCCGTCGGCCGCCTCGACCACGTCGCGAAGTTCCCGCAGCACCAGCTTGTGATTCCCCTCCTTGAGCGCGCCCACGGCGAGAACGACGTCAATCTCCTGGGCACCGAAATCGATCACGGTTTCGGTTTCGAACCGCTTCACGTCCGCGCCGCAGGCTCCCAGGGGGAAGCCCACCACGGCGGCGACCTTGATGTCGGTATCCTCGAGCAGGCTGGCGGCCAGGGCCACATGGGAGCCGTTCACGCAAACCGACCAGAACGAGTTCTCCCGCGCCTCGGCGCAGAGCTGTCGAATCTGCTCAGCGGTCGCATCGGGCTTGAGCAGGGTGTGGTCGATGTGCCGGGCGAGGTCGCGGGGCGAGAGTTGCAGCTGCATTCGCCAAGCCTGCCGGGCGGCGACGCCATGGCAAGTGCCGGGATGCGTTGCGCTGGTTCCTCAAGTTCGCGCGGGCGCGCATTGTCGGCTGACACGCCCGGAGAACTGCGGCATATCTCGGCGAGGTCCGGTGCCGAAGTTTTTCTCTCCCTACTCCATGATGCCCTCCTTCCCAACCCGACGCGGCCGTGCAGTTCCCGCCGTGGCAATGCTCGCATCGTTCGTGCTGACCCTCTCGGCGGCAGCGCAATCTGCAGACGCCCGGCTGGAGGGCTTCTTCACGAATTACCTGGAGCACTATTTTCGGACGCAACCAGTGGCGGCCACCCAGCTCGGGGATCATCGGTTTGACGATCAGCTGGAGGATTTGTCCAAGGCGTCGCGCGACGGCTGGCTGGCCGATGCGCGGGCGACGCTTCGTGCCCTGCCTCGTGAAGTGGACTATTCCAAGTTGTCCCGCGACGGGCAGATCGATTTTGAGATCTTCCGCCACGACCTGGAAACCACGTTATGGCTGGCCGAAAACACCCGTCCCTTCGAGGAGGATCCGCGGGTCTACGGTGGCTACATCAATGACAGCATCTACGCCCTGTTCTCCCAGTCGACGCTTCCGAAGGAAACCAACGTGCGAAATGCCATCGCACGCATGGTGAAGATTCCGGCCGTAATTCGTGCGGCGCGCGCGACGTTGCGCCATCCGCCGAAGCCGATCCTGGAGACCGCCATCCGGCAGAACCGCGGTGCGATCGCGTTTTACGACAAGGAGCTCTTCGAACTGGTTGGCGACACTCCCCAGCTTGCTGCGCTCAAGGCGGCAGCAGCACCGATCGCTGAGCAGTTGCGCGATTATCAGAAGTTTCTCGAGATCGAGTTGATGGCGCGCGCCACCGGCGACTGGCGCCTGGGGCGGACCCGCTTTGCCCGGAAGCTGGAACTGGTGCTCGATGCGGGCGTCACGGCGGAACAGGTTCGCGCAGACGCCGAGCAGGAATTCGACCGGGTCAATCGCGAGCTCTATGTGGTCTCACGCCAGCTGTGGTCCGGCTACTTTCCGAAGGTTGCCCTGCCACCCGACGACGTGGTGGGACGTCGCGCCACGGTGGCGCGGGTGATTGCCGCGGTCAGCCAGGAGCATGGCGCCCCGGCCGATCTGGTCACCGACGCGCGGGCAACGGTGGATCGCATCAAGACGTTCATCCGCGAACGGGACGTCCTTCGCCTCCCGGATCCCGACCGCTGCCAGGTCATGGAAATGCCCGAGTTCAAGCGCGGCAATTCGCTGGCCTACATGGAATCCGCCCCGCCGCTCGAACCCGCCGCGGTGAGCATCTATGCCGTGAGCCCGCCGCCCGCGGATTGGAGCGAACAACGCGTTCGCAGCTTCCTTGAGGAGTACAACCGGCACCTCCTGCAGGTGCTGACCATTCACGAGGCGTATCCTGGCCACTACGTTCAGCTGGAATACGCGAACCGGACAAAGTCGCTGATCCGCCGCGTGTTTCAGTCCGGACCATTTGTGGAGGGATGGGCGGTCTACACCGAGCAGATGATGCTCGATGAAGGCTACGGGGCAGGGGATCTCCGGCTGCGACTCATGCAGTTGAAGTTCTATCTGCGCGCGGTGGCCAATGCATTGCTCGACCAGCGCATGCATTGCACCCAGATCAGTGACGACGAGGCGCTGAAGTTCCTCATCGAGGGCGCCTTCCAGTCTGAGGGGGAGGCGCGATTGAAGATCATTCGTGCAAAGCAGAGTTCCACCCAGCTCAGCACCTACTTTGTGGGGCGCATGGCCCACTACCGCCTGCGGCAGCAGATCGAACGCGAGCTGGGGGATCGGTTTGAACTCGGTCGATACCACGAGGCGGTGATCAGCCATGGCTCGATCCCCACCAAGTATCTGCCCGAGCTGGTGCGCGCGCGGCTTCAAGCCCCGCGCTAGTGGCCGCCTGAGTTTGGGATTTGGCCTTCGAGCCCGCGCCATCGGTGAACGCCGATCTCCACCTGCGGCCTGCGGTTCTGGCGGATGTTCCCGCGCTCGAACGGCTGATCCCGGTCTCTGTTCGAACTCTCCACGCTTCCGTATATTCCACGGCCCAAATTGAGGCCGCCCTGGGTGTCATTTTTGCGGTGGACCTCCAGCTGATTCGTGACGGGACCTATTTCGTGGTGGAGGCCGCCGGAGACGTGGTTGCGTGCGGCGGATGGAGCCGGCGGCGTTCGGAATATGGCGGCGATTCGCAGCGCGAGGTCGGGGACGATGCATGGCTGGATCCACAGCGGGAACCAGGACGGATTCGGGCGTTCTTCGTGCATCCCTTCTGGGCTAGACGGGGAA
>CANGMO010000497.1 GCA_947454295.1 Verrucomicrobiota bacterium
GCCCGCAACGCCGAACTCATTTTCTGCCTCGGCAATCACGATCGAAATCTGGAGGCGCGAATTCGCGAATGGAAACTGCCGGTGGCATGCGTGACCTCCTGGAACACCGACGGATTGCTCCTGGCCCATGGCGACACGCTGCCGGCGGCGGATCCGAAGCAGGCGTTTCAACTCGCCTCGGAGCCAACCTTGCAGCGGTGGCTGATCGGTCACGAACACCCGGCGGTGTCGCTGGGGGACGGCGTCGCCACGCGGGTGAAGTGCCCCGCGTTCCTGGTTGCCGATGACGGCATCGTGCTTCCCGCGTTTTCCTCCTGGGCCGCGGGATGCGAATGGGGACGACAACCATTCCTCGGCCCGATGGCGCGCGGGACCGCCTTCAGAACCGCGTGGGTTTGCGCCGGCAAGCAACTGCTGCCGGTCTCTTTGATCCGATTCTGAACCTTGGCCATGCACGACGACGCCAACCGCACCGTCGCGGAGGAGCGCGACAGCGTCCTGGAGTGGGTTGGTCCTCTCGCGTTCTCGATTTGTGCCCCCCATCGCAGGATCAATCGCTGAGTTTTTTCGCGTCCCGTTCCCGGCAAGAGCGGCAGAGGAGTGCCGAACTCCTGGACCTGCGGACTTCTCCGTCGGCGGCTTCATGCTGTAGCGGATTGGCACTACGAACCCGTCCGCCGATCCCCTCGCGCGCCACCCGCTCCAGTGGCAACTGTCGCCTGTCTCGATCTGACCCCTGACGGCTCGCCACAACTGTAACCTGGGGCGCGAGCCCCAGGAATCTCCCCTCACGCGCCTTCAAAGCGCTGAAGGCGCATTCCACGGTACAAGGAACTGCCCCCTTCGGTCGTCAGCGGCTGCCACGGCCAGGGCTTGACAACGTACACTAATGTATTAGTTCTCTAATACACCCAGTGAGTAACCCATGATTTACGACTTCCGAAAGGATTGATCGATGCAGCTTCGAATTTCTTTGCAGGATGGCACGCCGATCTATCAGCAGATCGTCGAACAAGTGAAGTATCTCGTGGCCGCCGGGCGCCTCAAATCCGGGGCCGACATCCCGCCGATCCGCGTGCTCGCGGAACAACTCCGGATCAACCCCAACACGGTAGCCCGCGCCTACCTGGAACTTCAGCGCGAAGGAATCGTTTCCATGCGGCAGGGCACCGGCACCACGGTGGCAGAAGTGAAGACGCTGCTGCCCCGGCGGGAGAAACTTCGCCTGCTGGGCCCACCGGCGGACGGATTGCTCACTCGCGCCCGCCATTTGGACCTGAGCTTGGAGGATGTCATCGCCCTCTTGCGCGAACGGGACGCCGCCATGCACCCGGAATCCACGCGATGAAATTCCCGTCCCCCTCCTCGGCTGATGCCGTCGTGTCCATCTCCGGGTTGTCGCGTCACTTCGGAACGAAGGCGGCGCTGGACGACGTGTCCCTGTTCGTTGCCCGTGGCAGCGTCCTGGGCTTGGTGGGTGAAAATGGCGCGGGCAAGACGACCCTGATCAAACATCTTCTCGGCATGTTCAAAGCCCAGGTGGGGACCGTTCGGGTGTTCGGACTCGATCCGGTGCTCGACCCTGTCGGAGTACTAAGTGGCGTGGGGTATTTGTCCGAGCGCCGCGATCTCCCCGGTTGGATGCGAGTGGATGAGTTCATGCGCTACACGCAGGCATTTTATCCAGGTTGGGATGAGGCATACGCCGGATCGTTGCTAAAACAGTTCCAGCTCGACCCTGCACAAAAGATAAAAACATTGTCGCAAGGCCAGCAGGCCAAGATCGGCTTGCTGACGTCCGTCGCGTACCGACCCGCCTTGCTCATTCTGGACGAACCGAGTTCCGGCCTCGATCCGGTGGTGCGCCGGGATATTCTCGAGGTGGTCATCCGCATGGTGGCAGAAGAGGGTCGGACGGTCATTTTTTCATCCCACTTGCTCGACGAGGTGGAACGGGTGGCCGATCACGTCGTGATGCTTCAGAAAGGCCGGGTGGTGCTGAACGGACGGACTGAAGCGGTGCGGGGGGATCACATTTCGGCATTGTTGAGCTTTGAAGAACCCCCCGCGCAGATGCCGGCCCTGGTCGGAGCCCACGCGGTGGCGGGATACGGTTCTGAGTGGCGCGTCCTCTACGCCGGATCGAGGCTCGAACTCGCGGCAGCAGCGGCGCAAATCGGTGCCTGCGTGATCGAGGAGCGCACGCCCACGCTGGATGAAATCCTCGTGGCGCGAGCCGGGGGGAAGAGCAGTTGAAAAGCGTGGTTGGCAGGCTGGCATGGCAGACACCCACGGGCGCGCTCTTCTGGGAATTCTGGGGCCGGCACAAATGGATCTTTCCGTGGCACGGTGCTGCGCTGGCCGCGAGCGTCGGGCTCGTCTGGTGGAAAGACCGGGGCATACCCGAGGCGTTGAACGAAGGGATTACGATCGTTTCGTTCCTGCTTGGTCTGGGCGCCTATCTTCATTTGCTGACCTGTTTCGCCTTAATCGAAGTCGATGCCCGCAGGGTGCAGTACGGCTTTCCGGGACGGCTCTTATTGAAACCAGTGAGCACTGTGCGCCTCGCGCTTACGCCAATGCTCTTGGGCGGCTTGATCACTGGGGCCAGCTTCGCGATCTGGACGGAGTTGGTGCTCGGACGTCTCGTTCCCATCCCGCCCAACACGCGGCTGTGGATCGGCACGGCGTTGCTGTCGTTTTTTTGGTGGATGCAAGTCCTGGCCTGGAGCCTTCCGGCGCTGCGCGGTCGCATCCTGATCGACCTTGCCGTGGCGATCGTTCATCTCTTGGTGGGGTTGCTACCCTTAATGCCCTCGAAAGAGGCGACCGCGTGGCCGTCGCTGCTTTCGCTGCTCATTACAGCGCCCCCGGCCGCATGGTGCGGATTGAAACTCATGCGCGCGGGCCGATGGGAAGGTCCGTCACGATTTGCGATGTTCTGGAGCCACCGTTTCGACGGCGGAGTTCGCAACCCGTGCGCCAAATTCGGCTCGGCGTTCGCCGCGCAATTCTGGTTCGAGTGGCAGCGGCAGGGCTGGTTGCTTCCCGGCATCACGGGAGCCCTGGCGCTCGTGGTTTTCCCCTGCCTGGCGGC
>CANGMO010000498.1 GCA_947454295.1 Verrucomicrobiota bacterium
CATTGATGAGCTGTTGCAGCAGTTCGGTCATGCACCGTCCGGCAGGCCGGACAACCGGCGAGCCTGAGGGGCCGGCCGTCGGGTGGTCAAGGTGCGACCGTCTGAAGGAAGCGGAACTGTCCGCCTTCTACACGCACAATGGCCGCTGGCTTGCGGGCGTTTCGCTGGGAGTCGATGGCGATGCGCCCGGTGATTCCCTCGAATCCGGTGGTAGCGGCCAGCGCCGTGCGAATTGCCGCCGGTTCCGCGCTCCGTCCGCGGCGGATGGCGTCAGCAATCAGGCTCATCGCATCGTACCCGAGCGCGGACACGCCAGTGGGCTGCTTTTGCCAGCGTTTGACGTAGCGTCCGATGAACCCCTGGCTGCGCTTCGACGTATCCTGCGTGGAGAAATGCACCGGGAAACAGGCGCCGTCCGCCGCCGCGCCGGCCACTTGCACCAGCTCAGGCGCCTCGAAGCCGTCGCCACCCATCACCGGAACCGTCAACCCCAGCTGACGGGCCTGAAGCAGAATCAGGCCGGCATCCCCGTAATACGCCGGGACGAACAGCGCATCGGGACGCGCCGCCTTCAGCGCCGTGAGTTGCGCACGGTAGTCCTTGTCGCCTCCGGAAAACTTCTGCTCGCCCACCACCTCCACCCTGTCGACGGCACAGCGCTGACGGAAGAATCCCGCCAGCCCCAGGCTGTAGGGCGAGGCCACATCGCTGAGGATGCCCACCCGGCGGACCTTGAGCGTCTCGTGAGCAAACTTGGCCATGACCGTGCCCTGAAAGGGATCGGTGAAGCAGACGCGAAAGATGCAGTCTCCGATTTCGGTGACCTTCGGATTCGTCGCCGCCGGCGACACCACCGGAATTCCCGCCCGCTGGGCAATGGGCGCGCCCTCCAGACATCGACCGGACGCGCCTTCGCCAATGATGGCCACCACGTGATCGCGGGTGATGAGTTTGCGGACCACCGTCGCCGATTCTCCGGCCTTCGACTGCGTGTCCTCGGGGATGACCACGATCTGCCGTCCGTCGATGCCTCCGGCGGCATTGATTTCTTCAACGGCCATCACCACGCCCATGTGGGTGTACTGACCAAGCCCCGCCTCACGTCCGGTCAGGGAGGAAAACTCACCAATCCGAATCGGCTCCGGCGCGGCATTCGCCACGATTCCCAGAGCCAGAACCGTCCCAAGCCAGGCCGTCCGCCGGAAAAAGCAACGAAGCCCCGTGTCCATCGTGCACGAATTCATGAACTGCAACTCAGCCCCTCCGACTTTCGACTTTCGACTTTCGACCTTTGACTCGGCTTCCAGTCTCAAGGCTCGATCGTCTCCAGGTATTTGAACTTCCCGTTCTCCACCGTGATGATGACCGCCGCCTTGGAGGCATTGCGCTGGGCGTCGAGGGTGGTCTTGCCGGTCACGCAGGCGTAGTCCTTGGTCGCCGCGAGGGCGTCGCGGACCTTGGCGCCATCGGTCGAACCGGCGCGCCGGATGGCATCCACCAGGACCATCGCGGAATCATAACCCAGGGCCGCCATGGCGTCGGGCGTCTCGCCGCCGAACTTCGCCTGGAACGCCTTCACAAACGATTCGATCTTGGCCGACTTGGCCTCGGGCGAGTAGTGCGTCGAGTAATAGGTGTTCTTGAGGGCCGCGCCGGCGATTTCGATCAACTGCGGCGCCTCCCAGCCGTCGCCACCGAAGATCGGCAGGTTGATGCCCAGCTGACGCGCCTGCGAAACGACCAGGCCGGCCTCGGTGTAGTAGCCGGGAACGAAGATCACGTCGGGATTGGCCGCCTTGATTGCGGTCAGCTGCGCGCGGAAGTCCTTGTCCTTGGAGGCGTACTTCTGTTCGACGACCACCTTGCCGCCCTCGGCGGTGAAGCGTTGACGGAAGAAGTCGGCGAGTCCGACCGAGTAGGGCGCGGAAACGTCGGAGAGAATCGCAGCCGTCTGCGCCTTGAGCGAACGCTTCGCGAAGTCGGCCAGCAGCTTGCCCTGGAACGGGTCGATGAAGCAGACGCGGAAAATGTAGTCGCCGATTTCGGTGACCTTGGGATTGGTCGACGACGGGGAAACCATCGGCACCTTGGCCGCCTGGCACACCGGGGCGGCCTCCAGCGACCGGCCCGACGCCACCTCGCCGAGCACGCCGACCACCTTCTCGCGCGAGATGAACTTCTTGACGATGGTCACCGATTCGCCGGCGGTGGAGCGATTGTCCTCCGAAACCAGGTCCACCTTCCGACCGAGCAGGCCGCCCGCATGGTTGATCTCGTCAATCGCGAGCTGGGTGCCCTTGTGGGACGACTGGCCGAAGGCGGCTTCGCTGCCGGTCAGCGAGGCAAACTCACCGATCTTGATGGGCTCACCGGCACCCCCGGCGGCTGCGGCCGCTCCGTCGGATCCCCCGGAGGACGAGGGCTTGCAACCGGCGGCGACACCGAGGGCGATGGCGGTCAGGGCGATGAGCACCTGACGACGGGGCTTGGAAAACGGGTTCATGCGGCGGATGGGATTCGGATTCGGATTTCGACTCGAATTCAGCTGGCGACTGGCGGTCGCACCGGCCGGCGCGACCGTGAAACAATGGGGAAAACTCCTCGCGATGGGAAAGCAGCAAAGTGGGCGATCCGCGGGAGAAATGGGGGAGGAAACCGCCGAAGGGTGGTGGAGCCGAGGGGAGTCGAACCCCTGACCTTCTCATTGCGAACGAGACGCTCTACCAACTGAGCTACGACCCCGTCCCAAACAGCGGGGCGCAGAAATGGCAGAGCGCCGCGCGGAAGGCAAGCCCTTGATTTGATTCTAAATTCAGCCGTTGAAGGGTTGAAGCGCTGAAGAGTTGAACTGGTGGTTCGCGACGGAATTGGGAATCGCTCCCCAAGTTGGTCCCGCTCGCTCGTCGTCCCGTCTTCAGACGGTCCGCGTTCGCCCCCCCGAAGCCGCCCTGAAGGCGGGACTACGAACGGGTTGCCACGCGACAACGGAGCCCGGTGTCGTGGTGCGGGTTCCAAGTGCGTCCGCATGCCTGACTCATCAGGAGGAATTCGCCCTGCCGATGGTCGATGGGGCCGCGCTGGCGCACCACCTTCGCC
>CANGMO010000499.1 GCA_947454295.1 Verrucomicrobiota bacterium
CGCGTCCCGCCCACACTCGGCTGAGGGCAACGTGTGCAGGCAGTGGTGGCGGGGCGACGACGGGTTGTTGCGCCAGGGACCAGGCTGGCGAAGACCTGCAAACCTGCTCACGTTCCCCACTAGGGTTTGCCTGACTGGGCCCGATCTCTCAGACGGAGCGATCGATCAAAAACCCAGGCTCCAATTCTCCGCCCCAATTCCTGACCGTCCTCGTCGGCGGAACGAAAATGAATGCCACCCCAAATGCGGCTCATGCCGATTTCGGTGGCCAATGCCGTGAGCGAGGAATAGCTGCGGATCACCCCCGGCACGGTGTCGCTGGTGACAGTGAAGCCCAGATCATCGCGACCGAACCATCGTCGCAACACCTCGGCACCCGCACCGGTGAACGTGCTGTGTCCGCTGACATACTCGGGGAATGAGGGAGTCGGCAGCATCGACTCCCATGCCGGGTCGGGCTCGGTCTTTGGATTGCCATCGTCCACGCGGGCAGCCGCGGTGATGGGGCGCCAAAAGTTGAAGGCGTACTTGGCGTCCCAGCACGCAATGCCTGCATCAGCGAGCGCGACATGCACGAGCGCCAGCAACCGTGTCTTGTCCTCCAGCGCCAGGTGGTTGCTCTTGGACAGCGCCAGAGTGATCTGCGTCCAGTGGCCGGGCGGAGTCACCGTGCCCGTGAAATCGCTCCAGAAACGAGCGGCTTCGGTTTGATCGGCGGTGCGGGTGGTGCTGGCTTTCGCCCCGAGACTCTTGGTCAGGATGTAGTCGCGGGCGTAGCGCTCGCTGGTGAGCGCTGGCGGGCCGGGAGGACGGAACTGAGCGCCGTTCGTCAGCGCGAAGGGCCTCACCAAGCCCCAGTGCGGCAGATCGGGCAGGCGGTAGAAGGGAGGCGTCCGTCGCCACGCTCCCGGTTTGTCGGACGGGATATAGGGAACCTGGGTGTTGCTGCCATCGGCGGCACGGGACTCCAGCAAGGCATCGGCGCTGGCGAACCCAAGCTGGAATCCAGCTTCGCGCGCCGGCGTGGCCGGCGAATTCGTCCGGGTGCGCTCCCACAACGCTTCGAAGTCGGCCCGACGCGAGGGAAATAGGGCGACGCCGGTGCGATAGGAGGCGCCGGCGACCGCCGCCTCAAGGTCCACCGGGCCCGGCGGATTGGTGCTGAAAAGAAACGGCTGCCAGCGATGGGTGATTGAGTTTACCGCATCCGCCACCGCCAGGGTGAAGATCGCCGTATTTCGGGCCCCGAGCGGCGGCGCGACGTTCTCCGCCCGCAACGCCAGCAGATACACCCCAGCCCAGTCATCCAGCGAATCCGCCCGGCACACCGACAGGAATAGCCCCAACATCAGCCCGCCACCCACGCGTCGAAGGGCTCGATGAAGGAGAGAATTGCGATTCACAAGATGCCCCAAGCCGATTCTCGAGGAGCGAGAACGGCGCGCCGGCGAAGCACCTCCAACGGAGCCGCCCGCCTCGCCACCTGCCCGCCTACTGCTGGGTGAATTGCGCGAAGGCCTGAATGGTTCCCAAGCCCGCGGGGACCGTCACGGTGAAGCTTGCCTTGCCACCGACGAGTGGCACGACGGGCTCGTTTTGGGCGGGCTTGTTGATGACACCCGTCGCGGTGGTGACCCGCAGCGTCACCGGGGTGTTGTCAGGAATGCCCTTGCCGGTCACTTCGACGGTAATGCTCCCGGCGGCGGTGAAGATGACGTCCGGGCTGATCGAGCTTCCCGTCGGCGGTTGCGCGATCACCGCGCCGGCCACCTTGGATACCGTCAGCGCACTGGTGTTGTCGAAATTGCGGGTGGCGATCGGTGCGCTGACGGAACTCACCGGGGTGGTGTTTCCCGCGAGCGAACGATAGTAGGCCTCGAGGCGAATGCGCCCTGCCCCGCCGCCATTGGCCTGCAATGAGCCCCCGCCACTGATGCGGTCCGCTACGAGGCGGATCCCGCCTCCCGACCCAAAGCCGGCGTAACTGCTTCCCCGGCCGCCGTTGGCAAAAATACCACCATTGATGACGATATCCCGGGCCGACGAAATCAGGATGGCGCCACCACCGCCGCCGCCGTTGCCGCCACTGTCGCTAAAGCCGGAGCCGCCACCACCGCCGCCCGAGCCGCCAAGCAGCGGCTGGAGGTAGGCGTTCCCATAGGTTCCATTGTAGGTTCCCTGCTGGGCATACCGCTGGCCGCCGTTGCTTCCATCCTGCGCCCCGACTCCGGGGGAACCACCGCCGGGGCCCTGTCCTGGGGTCCCCGCGTAGGTGCTCGATTGATCAAAACGGATGGCTCCCAACCCACCGGCATAGCCGCCCGGCCCCCCCTTGGCTTCGTTACCCGGGTTGGGATTGTTCGAGCCGTCGTCCCCGTTCAAATTCAAGATGCCGTTGATGGTCACGTTTCCGCTGGCCAGCCAGCGAACCGGCGTATTCGCCGCGTTGTGCTGGAAGTAGACCGTGATTCCGGCCGGGACATCGATGGTGGTGTAGTTCCAGACGCCATCCGCCTTCGGGGTCATGTCGAAGTACGCATAGTCGGCGCTCCACAGCTCCCATTGAGTGGCGTTGAGCACCCAGGATTCAGCGATATTCTCAGCCCCGCCCACGAGAACCACCTGATTGCGCACGGTGTCGAACACCATGGCCGAATTGGCCCGTGCCGCAGGCGCCGCATTGAGGGCCAGGCTGGTCCAAGCGATGCCGTCCCACGCCCAGGTGTTCGTATCGTAGGAGCCGCGCTCCAAATTGTAGCCGCCAAACAGGAGTGTCTGTCCGCGAGTCCCATCAAAGGCCATCGCATAGTCCTGAAGACGCGGGGGGCGACTGTTGGGAGACGCTGAGGTCCAGTTGGTGCCATCCCAGGTCCACGTTGCCGTGTCGCTAGTCGCCTCGCCGGAAAACAAGACCACCACTTGCCGGGCAGCGTCAAAAGCCATAGCGTGCCGATCCCGCGCCCCTGGGGACGTCGCTGGCGTCACCTGGGTCCAGGTGGTCCCATCCCAAAGCCAAGTGTCATTCAGATAGCCCTTCTCGGGGCTGTAGCCGCCAAACAAAACCACCTTCTTGCGCA
>CANGMO010000500.1 GCA_947454295.1 Verrucomicrobiota bacterium
TCAACCCAACGTGGCGTTGGCACCAGACGAGATCGTGCTTACGGAAACCAGGGGAATCGGCCCCGGGGAGACTGCGGCTCCGGATTCAAAATCCATTCAGAGAGTCGCCAAGGTAATCGGAGAGACGATTGAACCGGCGGAGTTTAGAGATGCAGGAACGCAGTCTCCGTTGGACACGGTCAAAACCCTGCTTTGGGCGGCTCTGCGGAACCCAACCGCATTTGCGCCACTGATTGCGAATGACAGTTCCATGCTCGGACCCTCGGACAAGGGTATCCAGGCGGAGCACCTGCGAGACCGGCTGATCACGTCTCTCGGAAATTCCACCGTGGTTCAAGTGGAGCTCATGGTGGACGCGCCCGTGACCCCGTCGGGCAAAACGATCATGGTGAGCACGACCAAGCTTGGAGACTCGAAACAGTCCAGGGTGAGTCTGACCGTGAAGCCGGTGCAGATTCACTGGGAGCTGGAACAACTCAGCTTCTCGGAAAGCACCCGACCGGCAGAGGCGCTTCCGTGGGACAAGGGCGTTGGCAACTGAAACGAATGGCAAGGACCGGCTCTGCCGCCGGTGCCACCTGAGGTTGGACGTCAGAGAGCAGAAACCGGACTGCGTCGGTACTGGACGCGACGGGGCATCAGCCAGGCGATGAGAAGGGCGACGGGGAGCTTGTAGGTAACCCCGGAGACAAACATGAGCAGCTGGGTTTCGATCGATGGGTACCCGTAGCTGTGCCGCCCAGGCGCCCAGTAGTGTGAAATCCAGTGCTGGGTCATTTGAAGAACTCCGCCAAGAAGTGCGGCGGCGAAGACGAAACGGGTGCGGTCCGACAGCCAATGCGAGGCCCGCTCAAACTGAAGCGATCCTTTTCCCTTCGAGAGCAGAACGGCGCCGTACATCAGCAAGACCCAGAATGCCAGATTCGTCCCCAGCATGATCCAAGTGCTGACCGGAACCTGCGGGCCTCCGCGGTTCGGCTCCCACGGATTTGGTCCCAGAAACGCGAACACCAGCTGGGTAGCCGAGCTGGAGATGGACCCCCAAAGATTGGCAATCAGGCATCCAATCGCCATCCACAGCACCCGCCGGCGCCAGACTTCCGCCGGGTTGACCTGTTGGAATTCGATGCCGATGGCTTTCGGTTCGCCGAGGCGTTGGGTGGCGATGTGGTACGCCTCCTGGGCGGACAGCCCCTTGGACCTCAACTCATCAATGGCGGTGCGAAGATGCTCCTCAAGTTCCAACACTCCATCAGCGGACACGGAAGGCTCCCCAGCGAGGCGCTGCTGCCACTGCTGGATCGCGGTCTCCAGGTCGAAGGCGGAGTTCAAGCGCGGGCCGGGGTGGCGTTCGGATTCCATAATTTGATCAGGGTGTTGTGAATGGTGAGCCAGTTGGCCTTCTCCTCGGTGAGAGCCTTGCCGCCCTTGGTCGTCAGCCGGTAGTACTTCCGCTCCCGGCCGCTCTCCGACTTTCGCCAGTCTGCGACGATCAACTTGTCCCGCTCCAGCCGGTGGAGCACGGGATAGAGCATGCCCTCGGTCCACTGCACCTCCTCGCCCGAAAGCTCCCGGACCCGCTGGATGATGGCGTATCCGTAACTCTCCCCCTCGGCCAGAATCGAAAGCACCAACGGCGTGGACGACGCAGCAATCAAATCTCGTGGCAGCACGAGACCACTCATACCTAGCTCCGCGAGGTATGCAAGGAGGAAGGCGGGAATTCGGGATCGAGGATTGATTGAAGCTGCGGGGGCGCGGAGCGCGGCGTTTCGCGCGGGGGAGTCCTGAATGGGGTTAAGATTGGCCTCAATGAAATCAGCGTCCCCCGCGTTCGAACGGGTGACGCCGTTGGTCCCTTTGGAATTGAGGCGTCCAGATTTAACGCGACATCGTCTTCCGAAATGGACCACCGCGCTTGGAGTCGGTTGCCGGCGGGATCAGACTGATTTCTCCCGGATGTTCACCCAGCAATGGACGTGGGGATCCCCCCGGAAATACCAGAGCATGTCCGGGCCTTCGATCTGCCAGACATCCCACACCCCGTCGTTGCCCACATCCTGCTTCTTGAAGAAGGCAAGGCTCAGGTTGTCGATTCCCTGCGCCTGCACCAGCTTCATGGCCTCGTCCGCGTCGGGCTTCCGGAACGGCGAGAGCAGGTCCGCCATGACTTGCTGGACCAGGCCGCGCTGGTCCTTCGCGAGATCACCGATGCGGATCCCCGGCTGCCCTGTCTTCTGACCGGTAAGCGCCACCGTCTTGGTTGCCTTCTCGGGACGGCCCTTGCCATCAATCAACGCCACCGCCCGCTGCTTGCCGTCGAGCGCCTGAAAGACCTCGTTGACCCGCTTGGCCTGATACCAGAAGACGTTTCCGGGATGGTCGGCGGGCTCGGCATCCTTGCTGCCCGCCTGGTGACCATAAAAGATCGGCCCACCAAAGGCGGCTCCAGCCACCGAATCCCCGTCGCATCGGCGCGTGCAGTGACGGCCGGTCAGCACAAATTCAAACTTCCCGGTGCCCGGCTGCCCGAACAGGGCCACCGACGTGCCGGCGTCGAACCCCTTTCCTTCCGAGTCATGAATCATCTGCTCCATGGCACGATCGGCAAACTCGGGGGCGTGCAAATGGCGGAAGATCTGCTGAACCAAATCCCGCTGGTCTGGATTCAGGGTTTCGCTGATCGGCTTGTCCGTGATGAGCCAGTTGTTGTCCACCTTGTCACGCAACGGATGGTCGAAATCGAAGCAGACCAGACTCCGCTGCGCGTCGGTGATGGACTTGTAAAGCTGGGCGGCAAGCGTCTCCGATTTGTCGTTGAAGGAGGGACCCGCCAGCGCCGTGGTCCGCAGGGACACGCCACCCATCGCCGCCGCAGCGAGCCCGGTGGCCGCGGTCTTGATGAAGTTGCGGCGCGGGAGGGCGGTTGGAGCGGGGCAGTCGCAACCTGTGGAAGAAGAGATCAGCGGGGTCATGGTCGGAAATTAGACCCGCCCCCAAATGGACCGCAAGCCGCGAAACCAGGGTCGGCAACGCCCAAGGAGCGGACTCCTTTCGAAGCGCCGTGGCTGAGA
>CANGMO010000501.1 GCA_947454295.1 Verrucomicrobiota bacterium
GTTTTGGAAGAGAACCGAATGCCGTCCGGCAACAGCACGGCGTGGCTGGCGACCTCTTTGCCGGCGTCGAGATACTTGGTTACCAGCGCGGGGGACATCACCAGCGCATTGCCGGTGTTCATGAATCCCTCACCGGCCGCACCATCCGCCGGGAACTCGCGGGCGGGGTCCAGCGATGCCACGCCGGTCAGGTCGCGAAGGGTGTAGGTATACTCGGCGTTGGAAAGGCGGCGAAGCACCACCGGCCCTGGATCGCCGGCCCGGGATCGGGCCACCTCGTCGAGCATCGCATTGACCGCCGCGAGGAGGGCTTCGCGTTCCGCGGGAGCGGGCTGCGGTTTGTCCTTGGGCGGCATCTCCCCGTTTGCCAGCTGCTCGGCGACGCCCTGCCAGATCTTGGGATGCCGCTGCACGTCCGCCCAGCGATTCACCGACTCGAGGTCAAGGTCACCCTTGTGCTTCTCCGTGGAATGGCAGCCGAGGCAGTACTGCTTCAGCAGCGGTTCCACGCGCGTCCCGTACTCGCCGGCGATGAAGAGTGGCTGGCCCGCCGACCCACCCTCGGCCGCGGCCGCAGGTGTCAGTGGGGCGCCTGAAATCAGCAGTTGAAGCGCAAGAAGACGGGTTGCGGTTGCGCCCGGCCCGGATCCGGTGAACGAGCGGAGCGAACGGAGGGAGAAAAAAGGGTTCGACACGGGGAATGCGCGGATTCTGTGTCGGGGAACGACGTGGGTCGAGTGGCATTGTTTCACCCAAAGTTGTTGTCGGTGTTTTCTCGCTGGCGCTCGGGATGGACGCCGGGTGACTATCAACCATCCCGTGAGCGCCAAGGGTCAATCGCGTCGACGCAGTTCCAACATCCAGAAGCACCGTCAGCGGAAGATCCGCGCGGTGGCCCAATGGGTGGGTGTGTTCGTGTTGGTTGCCATTTTTGCCGTGTTGTGGAAGCTGAGTCGGGAATGATGTGCCTAGGAGGAGTGCTTGGAGGCTGATTCCTTGGTCGAATTGCCCGAATCCTGCGGATGGCGCAGAGTTTGCTGCCACAGCTGAAGCCGGCGATTCCGACGGTATTTCGCGATCGAAGACATTTCATGGCAACGATGGAGAGCACAACGGCAGCTGACGGCAGGGCGACCAATCGGCCCCTGTTTCGCGATGCTACTTCGGCGGTGACGGGCTCGGGATCGGCATCGACCCCGTCTGGTCCCTCGCATCGGGCCGGAAATCGAAAGGCGCGCCGGCGGGATTCCACAGTGAAGGAACGCCGGGAACGATGGGTTCGCACTCTGTCCCGCGCCGCGGGCGTCGTGGTCCTCATCGCGATTTTCGCCCTCCTCTGGCACCTCAGCCGCGAAGGTTCCGTCTCGCCGTGAGGCACTGAGACGGGTTCGCGGTTCGTGCGGCGCCCCAGCGGCGGCCGTACTTATTGCGGCACGCAGTCGGCCAGCTCGCAGATGGCCTCGTAGTAGGAATCTCGGGAGATGCCCAGCGCGGCGGCACCGAAGATCTCGGCGTCGTCTGAGGTGGCAAAGTCCCCGTAGTTGACCAGCACCAGCTGATACAGGACGAGCTGCGGGACTCGCTGAAGCTGCGTCATGAAGACGGGATGCACCTGAAGCACGAACCCCTCGTCCGGGCGTTCCCCCTTGGGCACCGGATGGGCGAACTCCCCGGGCTCCAGTCCCGAGTCGTTGAAGACAATCTCGCAGGGATAGCGCACGAAGCGTCGATCCTCGAGCAGGCGCAGCAAATCCTTCCATCCCAGATTGGGGCCGTATGCTTCCAGGATTCCCTGACCTTTGGACTCGAGATGGAGGCTCAGCGATTCGCGGGCGTCATCGACGGTAAGTTGGCGGGACATGGCGGGTTGGGAATCAGGCACCCCGGGTGAAGCGTCCCTGCAGAATGGGAACCGCCACGCGGAGCATCACGGTGTAGCAGAGGATGCCAAAGGCCCAGATTCCGAAACAGACCAGAGTTTCGTTCAGGGACGGGGCGTACTCCACGATTTCGCCGAGCGGCGTCGGAATGAAACCCGGCACCACCAGCCCCATGCCCTTCTCGATCCAGATGCCGACAATGGCAAGCACGCAGGCGAGATCGAGCCACTTGAGACTGCGGCTCACCGGGAGCAACAGGAGGACCAGCGCGACGAGATTGCAGGCGATGGCGGCCCAGATCCAGGGAACCAGCGCATGATGCCCGTGCAGTCCGAAGTAGAGATAGCGCGAGGCGGCGACGTGCAGGTTGTCGGTGTAGAACTCCTTGAACACCTCGTTCACCAGGAGGAACACATTGATCAGCATGGAGACCTGAACAATGTTGCGCAGGGTCAACAGGGCGCGATCGGTGATCATCAGGCGCTCGGTCATGCGTTCGCGAATGACCCGGTTCATCTCCGGGTTCTTCATCAAGAGCCGCAGGGATTCCGCAGGAAGCCGGAGCACCTTGGTGAATTCCTCGGTGGTGGCCGAGGCGGTGCGGATGGTTCCATTGAGGGCCGAGATTTCGCCGAATTGCTCGCCCGGTCCGACGGTGCGGATGGTGCGGCTTCGTCCGTTTTCCTCGCGACGGACCACCACGCGGCCTGCGAGAATGAGGTAGGCCTCGTGTTCCGTGGCGCCCTGGCGCAGGAGGGTTTTACCGGCTTCGACTTCGATGACCTCCGCGCCATCGAGGCAGCGCTGGAGCAGGTCGTTGCCGACCATGCGAATCTCGGGAAGGTGGGTGGCAAGGGCGTCCAGATCCTCCAGGCCCGCCGGACGGGTGACGCCGGCGTGTGGACCAGACTGGTCGGCGTTCGCCGCGCCAATCGGGGTTGCCGTTACCCGGCGCACCATCTGCAGGGCGAGGATGATCAGCGCAGGCCCGGCGGTGAATGCCGAGGCGATGAACCGGGGGCCGACGATCGAAGAGTTCCAGAAGGGACGTCCTCCCAGGCCCACGTAGAGGAACGCGGTGACGGTGTGGATGGACACCGCCCAGAAGATTCCGAGGAACACCGCCGGCATGTACAACCACTTGGAAGGAGCCACTCGGCGGTACCGGCAGTAGAGCAGGTAGGCGCAGA
>CANGMO010000502.1 GCA_947454295.1 Verrucomicrobiota bacterium
ATACAGTGCGTACGGGATCGAAAACCTGGAACCGGAACGCGACGCCCCAAAGTTGTATTCAGGCTCGAAACTGGCGGGAATCTTCCCCCCTCCCGCCGACTTTCGACGCCGCAAGGCCTTGCTCATATACCTCCTTTAAAACGAAGAATCGTCGCATCACCCGAAGGCGGCATCAGACCAAACCAGCGTTCTGCCTGCTCGGGCGTCACCAATTCACGGTAGTTGCGGAACAGCATGGAAGGACTGTTCCCCGCTTCCAGAGCTACCCGGGCGGCGTCGCGAACCTGCGCCATGCGGTAGGAACAGAAGGAGTGCCGGAGGCCGTTCTTAACCCACTGGAACGCTTCGACCTTCCCCGACTCTCCACCTCCGGCTGCCGCTCGATTAGCCGCCTGGCTTCGCCGAAAGCGGTCGGCACATCCACGAATGGATTGCAGCACCTTGTTCTCTTCGGAGTAGGGACTCACCGGTCCGAGCCGCTCTGTGAAGCCGCGCAACCACATTTGCGCGGCTTCACAGAGCGGCACCAAGCGACGGCTCGCCGTCTTGGCTTTGGCGGCGGGAACTTCCACAAATGGTTCCGCCCGATCCAGCTTCACCATGGACCAATCCAGACGCATCAACTCGGCCGTCCGAAGCCCACAGAAGGCAGCGATGGCGACCCATCCCACGAGGTCCGGGCGAAACTGGCGGGTGCCCTCCAGGAGATCACGCAGTTGTTCCGGGGAGAAGATGCCGATGGCGCCTCCCTCTGCCTTCGGTAGCTCGATGCCCTCCAACTCCTCCAAAAGGTCACGGGGGCACAGACGGCGGCGCGCTGCCCAACGAACCAGCGCCACAATATGCCGGAAATGGTTCAGCTTGGTTCGTGGCGCACCCTTCAATCCATCGAGGTACGCCTGAATCAGTTTCGCGTTCAGGTCGCCCAGAGGGCATCGGAATGCATCCCCAAACAGCTTGAGGCGGCGGCGCAGGTCGTTGCGGTGGCGATCGCTTAGGCCGGCGTTATCCTTGGCAGCAAGCAACTCCGCCGTGACCTCTTGCACCGTCTTGGAAGATTGGAGGCCGGCAGTACGGTCGACGTGTGCCCGGACCGCCTCGGTGATGGACATCCCCGCCGGGAGCAATGCGATGGCAGCAGCGGCCTCGGTCACCACGCCAATGAGGTCGTCGCGGCCTGCGCGCCGAATGATCTGCAGCGCCTGCAGGTAGCACTGGCGATCCAAGGCGCTCAGCTTGGCGGCTTCCACGTCCCCCACCGAGAGCCTCCCTGCGATGAACTCCGCCTGCTTCCGGGCCTTGGCGATGTCAGTAAAGCTCTGTCGCACCCTTCGGGCGCCCTCGTAATGGGCCACGAACCACCGGGGATAGACGCGCCCGTCCGGCTTACGGATCGGACTGGGGATGATCCGGATGACGACCGAACCCTTCTTGATGACCTCTGATCCTGATTCCTCGGGTTGCGCTTCCATACCCAAGGATTGTCACGACATTGGCACTATTTCAAGCCAACTGCTCAGAAATGCCTGCAATCGGTGGTGGAGGCGGTGGGAGTTGAACCCACGTCCCTGAAAAGACCAACAGCAACGAACTACATGCTTAGCCGGGCTCGTTTGTCGGCAACATGGTGACCGTCCGGCATGGACCCATGTCGCTTAGTTTGCATGAAGTTTCTCGGTCGCCGACGCGCAATCTCCGCCGTCAACCACTCCTGCTATCAGCGTTTGTTCCCTTCAGCAGGTGTCGAGGGACAAACGTCGAGCCGTTTAGGCTGCGAGGGCCAACTCTTCGTTAGCTATTGATGTTTGGTTCGAGTGATTTACGAGGCCAACGAACCATCCTCGGCATGCCGTCGCTGAAGGGACTCTCAAGTCGAAACCAGTACGCCCCCACAGACCGAAAGGCACGGCCAACCTCGTTGGCGACGGCCGGGGAGTCAATGGGGGAATTCGGGACACGGATTGCACGGATTCGCACGGAGGGGATTCAAACGGGAGAGGGACCGGGGGAGGATTACGATTAGGATTAAGAGTAAGAGCACGAGTGAGAAAGAGGCGGGGCACGACGGCGCGAAGCTGGTCGTGCTTCAGGATCGGCTGAGCAGCAGCTCGGCCCGACCTTCGACCTTCGACCTTCGACCTTCGACTTTCGACTTTCGACTTTCGACGTTGGACTCGCGCCGCCGCGGCGGCGCGCCTACGGCAGGTAGTGAGGCGGTTTCTGCTGCGCGGCGTGGATGCCGTCGATCTCCTGGCCCATCATCGCCTGGTCGAGGTCGTCAAAGCGCTTCAGCAGTCGCGTCAGCAGCTTCCCCTGCTCGATCACCACGCCGTTCAATTGCTCGTGCTGCCGCTCGAGATGCGCGAACAGGGATTCCAGTTCGGCGATCCGATCCGCCGGGCTTTGCGGATTCGGATCGGGATGCGCACCGCTCACAGTTCGTCCTCCCGCTCGGTGTAGAAGAGTTTGTAGGCGCGATCGTAGTCCTCCTTGGCCACGAGGATCTGCGCCTCGCGATCGAGGTCGCCGTCGTCGGGCAGGCTGGGATCGGAATACACCTGCTCGGCCGCAATGCCATGCTTGTCGAGCCAGACCAGAAGCAACTCGGTCTTGATGACCGGACCGGTAAAGAAGTGCCGCACGCGAGAAACCAACGGGGAAACGTCGAAAGTCGAAAGTCGAAAGTCGAAGGTCGGACGAAAAAAACACGGTGTCAGCGGCGCCTCGATGGCTTCCCGCCTGCTTTCCTGCTTTCCAAATTCAGCCTTTGGAGCGGCGGAAGGGGGCGAGGCCGAAGTGGACGAGGATGGCGACCGGGGCGGCGAAGACCAGGACGGCCACCAGACGCTCCCAGGTCCAGCCCAGGACGCCCGACTGCATGGGGAAGAGCGTGATCATCAGCCAGGCGCTGAAGCGCGTGTGGCCCAGGAAGCGGCAGCCGGCGGGGTAGCGGCGTCGAACCCCGCTCCACAGCGCCACCGCACCCAAGCTGAGCACCGCGGCGGTCACCGACAATTGCACCGCGGCCTGCCCCACGCCGGCCCGGCCGGGGTGCAGCCGGAACTGCC
>CANGMO010000503.1 GCA_947454295.1 Verrucomicrobiota bacterium
GAGCAATCGGGGTCCGGTGTCTCTAACGAATTCAACCCGTCGGCTGGATCCGAGGAGCTAATGACCCCTGTTTTGCGGGGATTTCGCCTTGAAGCCCCCGCCTAATCCGGTCGACCGCAGGGACTCCGGCAGGCGCAACCCGATCAGCGGCACTCGGGGAGCCCGCGCCGCAGCGAGGCCCACGGCTCCTCGGCGGAGACGTCCACGGTGCCCGGTTCGGGCGCCTCGGCGGGGGACAGCATGGCGAGAAAGATGACCGGCTCCGGATGGGGATTGTAGGTGCCGTGGATCTCACCCTTGGGAATCAGCACCATCTCGCCAGCCGTCAGGAGACGCCGCTCCGTTCCGCACCATTGCTCCGCCCGTCCGGACAGGATGTAGATGATCTCCTCGCGGTGGGGATGGTGGTGGAATGGGTGGCAGCGTCCCGGATCGAGGGTGGCGCGCACGAGCAGCAGCTGATCGCACGGCACGATGTCCGGGCGCGACAACCACGTGTTCAGGGTAAACGCCGTGGTTTCTGCGATGACATCATTCGCCGTGACAAACCGGCGCTGGGACAGGTCGCTCATGAATTGGGTGCGGCCGCCTCGCGCCGGAGAATTTCCTGCATGGCGAGGACGTCGAGCCGGTCCTTGTCGCGGAAGGAGTGGCGTTTGAGCTCGATCAATTGATCCGGGTGCAGGTAGGGAATCTGGACCTCACCCGAGATCAAAAACCGCAGCTTGGGACGAAACTCCTCCAGGGAGTGCCCACGCATCTGGGTAAAGATATCCAGCGCGAACTCCTCAACAACCCGGATGGAACCCTCTTGGGGAATGAACTCGTCGGGACTCAATTCTCGCGCCCAACCTTCACCCCACGAAGTCAGGAAGCCGAGGAGTCTCCGAATGTTTTCCGGTTTTGCCGATACCAGGATGTCGGTGTCCGCGGTCTGCCGATGATATCCGTTCAGGATGACCGCAACGCCCCCGACTACCGCGAAGTCAACTCCTGCCCGAACGAGGTCGGCCAACAGTTTTTCGTACTGGGAGATCTTCTCGTTCGAGGATGACGGGTTTTCCATTCGCGTGCCTTTCGACAAACCGCCGCATCTCCTGCAGCTGCCAAAGAACCTCGCTCGGGCTGGACCGTCGGCCCACCTGGCGGCGGATTGGCTGCTGCATGGGTTCGGCGGGCACTTCCATCGATTGGCAACCTAGTCCTGGGGGGGCTTGGCCGTCAAACGCCCTTCCGGAGCCCATTCCACGGGGCTTCGGCGCTGACATCGACCGCGAAGGGGCCCTGATACACGGCGGGGGAAAGGATCGCGAGAATCACCGCATCGTTGGCCGTGGGATTGAAGGTGGCATGGACCACTCCCTTGGGAATGAACGCCACTTCGCCCGGCTTCAGGATGCGCTTCTCCTGCTCGACCCATTGCTCCACCTCGCCCTCAAGGACGTAGATCGCCTCTTCCAACTCGGGATGGGTGTGGAACGGATGTCCCTCGCCGGCGGGGAGCACGGCGCGGCAGATCTGGAGATCCTTCGCATCGCAAACCTCCGCGTGGCAGAGCCAGTAGTTGGTGCGGCCCTTGAAGTCCTCCTTCAGGGCCTCGGCGGTGGTGATGAACCGGCGCGGCGTGCTCATGGGAACGAAGTGCGAGACGTGTGGGGCTTACTTTTTCTTCTTCGCGAATGCCTTGGCACTCGGGGCCTTCAACGCCTTGAACTCGCGGGTCAGATTGGTCAGCGAGGCCTCGACGCCCATGCGCTCCAGCGAGCTGGCACCGACGAATCCCACCGCATCGGTGGCCTTCAGCACGCGATCGGCATCCTGGGGGGTGTTGATCGGGCCGCCGTGGCAAAGATAGAAGATGTCCTTCCGGACGCGGTTGGCGGCGTCGATGATTTCCTGGGTGCGCTTCAGCGTGAAGTCCCAGCTCACCACCGCCTTGGACACGCCAATGCTGCCACCCACCGTGGTGCCGACGTGGGCGATGATCGCGTCGGCGCCAGCCTTGGCCATTTCAACCGCCTCTTCGGGCGATCCGACGTAGACGATGGAGAAGAGATCCATCTTCCGGGCGAGCGCGACCATCTCGTACTCCTTCTTCACGCTCATGCCGGTTTCCTCCAGCACGCCGCGGAAATGCCCGTCCACGATGGTGTGGGTGGGGAAGTTGTTCACGCCGCTGAATCCCATCTCCTTCACCTGGCCGAGCCAGTGCCACATGCGGCGACGGGGATCGGTGGCGTGCACGCCGCAGATGACGGGGCATTCCTCGACCACGGGGAGGACCTCGTACTCGCCGATCTCCATGGCGATCGCGTTGGCGTCGCCATAGGCCATCATGCCGCAGGTCGAGCCGTGGCCCATCATGCGGAAGCGTCCGGAGTTGTAGATGATGATGAGATCCGCGCCGCCCTTTTCGATGAACTTGGCGCTGATGCCGGTGCCCGCGCCGGCGGCGATGATGGCATCGCCCTTCTTGATGGTGGCCATGAGGCGGTCACGGACTTCCTTGCGGGTGTAGGGGTTTCCTTTGCCGGTCCAGGGATTGGGCATGGGATCAGTGGATGTGAAATGAATGCGACTGCGGTTCGTGTGACGGCGGACAGGGCAACCCTAATGGAGGATCCCGCGCAAGGCGACCCTCAAAGTCCGGTCGACGGACCTCTGGGCCTGGTGTTTTCCTGATCGCGTCACGCCGTGACTGTAGGCGCGGTGCGGCGCGGACGTCGATGTGTGGAGCGGGCAATCCCCTTCGCAAATCAGGCATCACGCCGGACGCCGGGCACGACCGGCGTAGGTGGAGGGCGGCCAGCCGATGACGCGCTTGAAGGTGGTCGAGAACACGAAGGCGTTTCCGTAGCCGACCTCGCCGGCGATGCGATCCAATGTCCAGTCGGTCGACAGCAGCAACTCGGCGGCGTGCTTGATGCGCAGATGGACGAGGTGCGCTCGAGGAGAACGGCCGGTGGCGGCGCGGGAGAGTCGGCGCAGGTGCTCCGGACTGAGCGCGGCCACCTTGGCCATTTCCTTCATGTTCCAGGGCCGCGCGAGCTGCAGTTCC
>CANGMO010000504.1 GCA_947454295.1 Verrucomicrobiota bacterium
ATCCGCTCGACCAGCTGCGCTCCAAGAAGCAGGAGATCAGCGACGCGGTGAAGAAGGACCTTACCAACTTCTTCCTGGGCCGCGGCATCACCGTCACGACCGTCGGCATGTTCGGCGGCATGACCTATGAAAACCCGGCGATCCAGAAGTCGATCGACGAGACCTTCATCGCGCAGCAGTTGAAGGTGGTCTCCGCCGCCAAGCTGGAGGCGCAGTTGAAGGACAACGAACGCGTCCAACTCGAGGCCGAGGGCCTGGCGGTGAAGGCGCGTCAGGAGGCGAAAGGCCTCGCCGACGCCCGGACCCTCGCGGCGCAGGCCGAGGCCGGGGCCATTCGCGAGATCAACAAGGCCGCCCAGGAAGCGCAGTCCAACCCGCTGCTGCTGCAACTGAAGACGCTCGAAGTGGAGAAGGCCCGCGTTGAACGCTGGGACGGCAAATATCCCCAGTGGTGGATGGCCGGCACAGGCGCCGGTTCCACCCCGGGCCTGTTGATCCAGACCCCGGCTCCCGCCCTCCGCTGACGGAGCAAAAAACAACGCCCCCCTCAGGTGCCTTCAAGCACCTTGAGGGGGGCAACGATCGGAAGGTCTCAGCGGCGAAGGCGACGCATTGCCGCAAATCCCATCAGCCCGGCACCCACCATGATGCCGTAGGTGGACGGCTCGGGGACTGCGGCCGTCGGACGAAGCTGAAACGCCGACCACCAAGGGTTCGTCGCAACCGTCGGAGCAAAGGACAGACTCCCACCACCGGACGCGGCGACGCCGGTGAATTCGACGTAGTTCACCCCTGCGGTTAACGAACTCCAGTCGGAGCCACCAGTCGCGGTCTTGGTCGAGGCTCCCACCGTAAAGCTGGGATTGCTCGTCGCGAGACCACCGATCGAGGTGGCGTTATAGATGACGAGGTCGTACAGCGCTCCTGGGGTCAATCCATCCAGGGTCACCGCCCCACTGGAGGTATGGGAGTAACCAAGTTTGCCAAACGTTCCCGTGTTTCCAGACCCATAGCCGTTGTTCCGCACGTAGGTCACGGTCACCGGGGAGGAGCCACCGGAATCATTCACCAACGCCAACGCCGTGGGAGAGGTACTCCGGCTCAGGGTATTCCACACTGAACCCGAAGTGCCATAGACCCCGGCACCGGGGCCATAGGCGTCAGTGGAGCCGAGGGTGATATCGAAATTGATGACCTGAGCCTGCAGGCTGCCCACGATCGATGCGGCGGCAACATACAAGCCCACTAAGTTTAGTCGGGAATGACGCTTCAGTGGGTTCATAGGGTTGATCCTGAGCAGACCACAAACCAGTCGTCGCCGTCAACGATTGCCCCCGCCCCAGCAAGGTCTCTCCCGATGCCTCCTTTTCCGAACCCCAGGTTACCCATAGCCTCATCCACATGAGCGAAGAATGGTTCGACGTGGTGAACGAGCAGGACGAAGTGGTGGACGCCCTGCCGCGCCGTGAAGTGCACCGGCTGGGCCTGCGGCACCGCGCCGTCCACATCCTGCTCTTCAACGCCCGCGGCGAGCTCTTCCTGCAGCAGCGCTCCCTGTCGAAGGACAACTGGCCCGGGGTCTGGGATTCCTCGTCGTCCGGTCACGTGGACCGCGGCGAACAGTACGACGCCACCACCCTGCGCGAGGTCCGCGAGGAGCTCGGGGTGCAGCTCGATGCCGTGCCGCAACGCCTGTTCAAACTCTCCGCCTGTCCCGAGACCGGCATGGAATTCTGCTGGGTGTACTCGGCGCGACACGAGGGGCCGTTCGTGCTGCAGGAGTCGGAGGTTCGCGGCGGCGGATGGTTCACTCCGGAGGCGATCGATGACTGGATCGTGCGACGGCCCGACGACATCTCGAGCGGATTCCGAACCATCTGGAAGCGCTTCCGCACATGAAATTGGTTTCCAATTCACTGCCGGATGCGGGCTACATACGGGCATGCAACTCGGCTTTGTTTCCGCCATCCTGCCTGAACTGCGGTTGCACGAGGTCCTGACCTTCGCGCGTCGCGAGGGATTCGCCTGCGTGGAGGCGATGTGCTGGCCCACGGGCAAGGCCGAGCGCCGATTCGCCGGCGTCACCCATGTCGACGTCACCGGCATGACCCAGGCCAAGGCGGATGACATCAACGCCCTCTGCACCGGCCACGGCGTGCCCCTCTCCGCACTTGGGTACTATCCCAATCCGCTCGACCCCGACCCCGAGGTCTCGCGCGCCGCGGTGCAGCACCTCAAGCGCGTCATCCAGGCGGCGCAGCGACTCGGGCTGAAGACGGTCAATACCTTCGTCGGCCGCGATTGGACCCTCAGCGTCGATGAGAACTGGCCGCGCTTCCTGAAGGTGTGGCGGCCCCTGATGGCGTTTGCCGACGATCACGAAATTCGCATCGGCATCGAGAACTGCCCGATGCGCTTCACCGGTGACGAATGGCCGGGAGGCAAGAACCTGATGACCACGCCGGTGATCTGGCGTCGCGCCTTCAACGACATCAATTCGCCCAACCTCGGATTGAACTACGATCCCTCCCACTTTGTCCTACAGCGCATGGATCCGGAGTCACCGCTGAAGGAATTTCAGGACCGCCTGTTTCACGTGCATGCCAAGGACGTGAAAATCCGGCGGGACCGGATCAATGAGGTCGGCGTGTTCGCCGATCCCCTCGAATGGCACCAGCCCCGCATTCCCGGATACGGCGAGATGGACTGGGCGAATTTCCTGGGAGCCCTCATGGAGACCAGCTATCGCGGGCCGGTCTGCATCGAGGTGGAGGACGACACCTTTGGCCGCGACCTCGCCGGCCGGAAGCGTGCCCTCCGCGTGGCGGGCAACGTCCTGCGCCCCTTTCTCCCGGCAGCCTGATTTCCATCGATTTTCCATTCATGAAATATTCCTACGAAGAGCTGGCCAAGATGATCGACCACTCCCTCCTGCATCCGACCATGACGGACGCGGACCTGGAGGCCGGCTGCCGGCTGGCCGCGAAATACGGCGTGGCTTCCGTGTGCATCAAGCCCTACGCCGTGAAGCAGGCCGTGGAACTCCTCAAGGGTTCC
>CANGMO010000505.1 GCA_947454295.1 Verrucomicrobiota bacterium
GCTGGAGCTCCTGCACGAGGTCGGTGAGATGGTTGGATTCACTGTCTCCGGGATTAACATCGAGGTGGAACGGCCCTGAGAGTCGGGACCCACCTCTGGACTTTCATCCAGACAGGCGGGTCGAAGCCACAGAGGACCATGACGTAGATGGACTGGGATCGGCGTTGCTCGTGTAGTGCCCTAGCAGTCGCGTGGTGGCTGGTGGTTGGGAATCGGGACCATCGAACACCCAAAGTGGCATTCGAACCCTGACTCCTTACCATCCTTCGGCAGAATCCTGATGCCGCTTGAGAACTTTTGGATTAAGTGGCGGAGGGGGTGCGCAGGAACCGGGACACGCCGTTCCCTAGGCACGCGGGCACCACTACCACCGATCGAGTCTCCGATTCCCGGGAGGGGCTGAGGCACTTCCGAGATGACACCGAATCGGCGGCAAAGTTAGTGTTCGGGGATGCCCCGCTGCCAGTCCGCCTCAATCCGATCCGCGGCACGGGCATTTACGCTCATTGAGCTGTTGGTCGTCATCGCGATTATCGCGATCCTCGCAGGGATGCTCCTTCCGGCCCTGTCCAAGGCAAAGCTCAAGGCCACCGGGGCGGCCTGCACCAGCAATCAGAAGCAGCTGACCCTGGCCTGGATTCTGTACTCGTCGGACAACAATGACGGGCTCGCTCCAACTGACGACTGGAAGGGGCCCGGAGGCGTGATTGTCCCCATGTACGGCGGCGGTTATTGGGCGGGACCGACGCCCGATCTGGTCCCGGGAATCACGGTAACCGAAGCCATGAACCGCGTGACCAGGGGCATGAGCAACGGCCCGCTGTGGAAATACTGCAGTTCCGTGGGTGCCAATCATTGCCCGGGAGATCTCCGCTCCAAGCTCAAGCCCGGCAAGGGGTGGGCGTGGGACAGCTACTCCAAGGCAAATGGACTCAATGGCATCAAGGATTTCGAAAAATCCCAGACGCCGTATACCAAGGTGGACCAGGTTGAAAATCCCTCGGGCACCTTTGTCTTCATCGAGGAATCCGATCCCCGCAATGCGAACCTGGGAACCTGGGTGCTCAGTGTCGACAACCGGGGATGGATTGACGGGTTTGCCGTGTTCCACGGGGACTTTAGCACGTTTGGCTATCAGGATGGTCACTGCGATGGCCACCGCTGGACGGATCCGGGGACCATCAAAGCCGCGCGAGCATTGGCCTCCGGCGATAGGAACTTTTTCGGTTGGCCGGGGGGTGGCCCCAAGAACCCCGACTTTCGCTGGGTTTGGAATCGCTATCGGTTTGTTCAGTGGAAAGATCTTCCCTGATCCCGTCCTAACCGCTTCCTTCCCGCCACCACGTTCATGAAGCAGACCTTCCTCCCCCCATCGGTTCGTCCAGCCTGTCTCCTCGCCCTGGGACTGACCCTGGGGAGTTCGCTCGGCCTCGCCGCCGCCCCGACCAACGCGCCCGCAAATCCGGCGACCACCAACGGCCCCGCCAAGTCGCGCTTCATTGTCGAGGATGCGGGAACAGGCACTGGGTCGAGCAAGGATGACGCGGAGGCCAAGGCCGCGGAACTCTCCAAGCAGGCCGACGATTGGATGAACAAGGGCAACTACACCGAGGCGGTGAACACGTTGGAGAAGGCGGTGAAGCTGGCACCTGACAATGAGGAACTGCACTTCAATCTCGCCTTCTCGTACGGCCGGCTGGGACGAACCCGCGATGCGATTGCCCAATATCGCGAGACCATCCGCGTCCTCCCGGAGTACGCCGAGGCCCACAACAATTTGGGAAACCTTCTCGCCCGCAACGGCGACCTCGGCGGTGCCGTCGAACACTTCCAGGCCGCCATCAAATCGCAGCCGGAAAACAGCAGCGCCCACAACAATTTGGGCACCGCACTGATCCGCATCGGGAAACCAACTGAAGCCGTGGCGCAGTTCGAGGAGGCCATCCGACTGCGGGCCGACTACGCCGAGGCATGGCAGAACCTCGGCTTGGCCCGACTGAATCAAAAGCAGGTATCCGCCGCGGTGGAGGCGCTGGACACGGCTCTTCGGTTGAATCCACGGCTGGAAATTGCCCGCAAGGCACTGACCCAGATTCGCGAACGCGCCCGGGCCGCCTCAGCAGCCGCGGCCGCTGGCCAGAAGCCCGCCCCAGGCGTCAGCGCGCCCCCGGCTTCGGCGCCGCGTTGAGGTACAGCCGGGTCCTGGCGCCGTTTTGGGTGACCACCAAGTCCGGTCGCCCGTCACCATTCAGATCGCCGAGCGCGACACCCCGCTGCTCGCCGTAGACCTGCACCCCGGAACGCTCACCGCCGACCGGAACCAATCCGCCTTTGCCGTCCCCTTCCAGCCACAGTCCCCGGCCGGCATCCAGGCGCATGTCCTCCGGACGGACGGCGTAGTCATTCTGGGCGAGGAACACGTCGGGGTGACCGTCGCCATTCACGTCGCCTACCGCAATGGCATTGACCGAAGACCACTGCGCCTCCGTGGGCAGGGCGCGCAGTTCCAGATGATCCCCCCGGTTCAAGAGCACCACCGAGGCCATGGTGGTGCAGGCCAGCCGACGGGTCTTGGCGGCGTTGGCACCCAGAACCTTCTCGACCGACTGGTTCGAAAACTCGCGATGGGTCGCGTAGCGGGTGGTGAGGTCCGGAAAGCCCACGCTGAGGAAATCGCGATCGCGCCAGGGCAACTCCATGGAACCCACACGCACCGCCTCCAGAACCGACACCGTGCCGTCGCCGTTGACGTCGCCATAGTGCACGATCGGAAGACCGTCTCCCCAAATTTCCCACGCGGAATTGCGACCACTGTTGCCGACGATCAAGTCCGGTCGTCCGTCGTGATCCAGATCCGCGATCGCCACACACCGCCACTGGCCGGTCAATTCAGATAGCCGAGCCGGACTTCCGGCGGATCCGTTCATTCCTCGGACCGGCGGATTCCATTCGGTCAGTCCGCCAGGGGACTGCGTGAAAACCCGCACCGGACCGTATTCGGTGGCCAGTATCAGCTCGTCTTTTCCGTCACCGTTGAGATCACC
>CANGMO010000506.1 GCA_947454295.1 Verrucomicrobiota bacterium
CACGCTGGCGGGGGCCTTTGTGCTCATCGTCCTGCTGCCGGCGCTGAACCTCCTGCCTGTTCCGGAGGTCCTCCGGGTGAGCGACTTCACCATCAACCTCTACGGGAAGTATCTCTGCTACGCGATCCTGGCCATCAGCGTGGATCTGCTCTGGGGCTACACCGGCCTGCTGAGTCTCGGGCAGGCGCTCTTCTTCACGCTCGGGGGCTACATGATGGGCATGTACCTCATGCGCATGATCGGCGACCTCGGCCAGTATCACAAACCGATCCCGGATTTCCTCGTTTTCCTCGGCTGGAGCAAGCTGCCGCCGTTCTGGGAGCCATTTTCGAGTTTTCCGTTCGCCATGGCGATGGCCTTCCTGCTCCCGGGAGTGCTGTCTGCGGTGTTTGGATTCCTGGCGTTCCGGTCGCGAATCCGCGGCGTGTACTTCTCCATCTTGACGCAGGCGCTGACCTACGGGGCCTGCCTGCTGTTCTTCCGAAACAGCCTGCTGATGGGCGGAAACAACGGGTTTACCGACTTCCGATTCGTCCTGGGCCAGGACATCCGGTCGCCTGGCACACAGCGCTGGCTGTATATCGCCACCGCGATTTCCCTGATGCTGGTACTCTGGGGATGCCGCTGGCTTTGCCGGACGAAATTCGGTCTGGTGCAGCAGGCCATCCGTGACAGCGAGAATCGCGTGCTGTTCAGCGGGTATGCCGCGGCGCACTACAAGCTGTTCATTTTCGTCCTGTGTGCGGCCATCGCCTCGCTGGGCGGGGTTCTGTACGTCCCGCAGGTCGGCATCATCAATCCCAGTGAAATGGGGACCGAGAAGTCCCTGGAGGCGGTGGTGTGGGTGGCGGTCGGCGGCCGTGGCACCCTGGTGGGACCAATCCTGGGGGCGTTCGGTGTGAACGCGCTGAAGAGCTGGGCGACCCGCGCGTATCCGGACCTGTGGCTCATCTTCCTTGGCGTGCTGTTTGTGCTGGTCACGGTGTTCATGCCGCGCGGGCTGGTCGGACTTCCAGATCAGATTCGCGACCTGATGAAGCGCTTCCGCAGCGGCCGCGAGCCGGCAGTGCCCGCCGTGGAAACACCGGCGGGTGAAGGCACGGCCCCTTGATTCCGAATCGATTTTCGAAATGAGTGTCCGACCCAAGGAGTTCATCCTCACGCTCGAAGGCGTGAACAAGCGGTTCGAGGGCTTCAAGGCCATCACCGATCTCAATTTCTACATGGATGTCGGCGAGCTCCGCATCCTCATCGGCCCCAATGGCGCCGGGAAGAGCACGATGATGGACATCATCACCGGACGCACCCGGCCGGACACCGGCAAGGTGGAGTTCGAGAAGGATACCGATCTCACCAAGCTCAACGAGTACCAGATCAACCGGCTCGGCATCGGGCGGAAGTTCCAGACCCCCTCCGTGTACGTCGGTCACACGGTGTTCGAGAACATCCTGCTGTCCCTGAAGGGAGATCGCGGCGTGTTCGCGGCGCTCTTTCACCGAACCACTCCGTCGGAACGCGAGCGCATCCAGGATGTGCTGGTCCGCGTCGGGCTGGGCGAGAAGGGGGGCGTGAAGGCCGGCGCGCTCAGCCACGGCCAGAAGCAGTGGTTGGAGATCGGCATGCTCCTCGCCCAGGAGCCGAAGCTGTTGCTCGTGGATGAGCCCGCGGCGGGCATGAGCGATGAGGAGACGGCCAAGACGGGCGAGCTGCTGCTGAGCCTGGAAGGCAAGCACAGCGTGGTGGTGATCGAGCACGACATGGCCTTCGTTCGCCAGCTTGGCCGGAAGGTTACTGTGCTTCACCAGGGCACCGTCCTGTGCGAGGGCAGCGTCGATCAGGTACAGAATGACGAACGCGTGATCGAAGTTTATCTCGGCCGAAAGAAGAAGGAAAAGACATGACCCGTACCGCATCCGCCTGACGGGCCACTCCGGAACACACCCCGCATGCTCAGCCTGTCCAACATCACCGTTTCCTACGATGGATCCCGCGTTCTGCGCGGGGTGGAACTCACCGTGCCCGAGAAGAGCCTGATCTGCCTCATGGGCCGCAATGGCGTCGGCAAGACTACCACGCTCAAGTCCATCGTGGGCCTGGTGAAGACCGACTCCGGCTCGGTGAAGCTGGCCGGCGAGGAGATCGGCAAGCTGGCTCCCGACGTCCGTGCGCGACGCGGCATCGGCTATGTGCCGCAGGGACGCGACATCTTCCCGCATCTCACCGTGCTTGAGAATCTGCGCATCAGCGTGGTGGTGCACGGGAACCGCGCCGCCGACCAGATGGACCGGGTGCTCGAGTTGTTTCCGATCCTGAAGGAGTTCCTGCAGCGCAAGGGCGGGGTGCTTTCCGGCGGTCAACAGCAGCAGCTCGCCATCGCGCGCGCCCTGCTGACCAATCCCAAGGTGCTCATCCTCGACGAGCCCACCGAGGGCATCCAGCCGAACATCATCGACCTGATCGGCGAGGCCCTCTTGAAGATCAAGCGCGAAGGCAAGATCAGCATCCTGCTGGTCGAGCAATATCTCGATTTCTGCCTGTCGATCGGGGACTATTTCCACATCATGGATCGCGGCGCGGTGGTCGCCCATGGTCCCATCGCCGACCTGAATCAGGACCTCGTCCGCAAGCACCTCACCGTCTGAGCCGACGCATGAACATGAATCCCAATCCGACTTCGTCTCGTTTCCTGAATTCCGCGACCGGGTGGCGCATTGTGACCGGCGTGCTTGCATTGGCCGGCGGCGCCAGCCAGGTGACGGCGCATCCCGGACATTCGCTCCAAGAGGTGAGTCCGTCGCACTGGGTGACCAGCCCCGATCATGCCAGCGTCCTGGTGGGCACCGGTGTTGCCCTGTGGCTGGTGACGCGGGCGGTACGCGATGCCCGCTGCCGCCGTTGGGCCGAGGTGATGGCGGTGGCACTCGTTTTTGGAGCCGGGATGCAATGGGGAATTGGCCGGTGAACTCGCTGGAGGGCCCGGAGACCGGCGCCACGCGCCGCGGACAGGCGGCGTTGACCGTTCGTCGGGTCGCCGGCAAGTCTGC
>CANGMO010000507.1 GCA_947454295.1 Verrucomicrobiota bacterium
CCAGGGTTTCCTGCAGGGGGCGGGTGGTGTGCCAGCCGAGCGGATGGACCAGGCCTCCGATGAGCCAGTTGGTCGCGGCCACCAGCGCGGTGAAGGCGATGAGCATGGCCGCAACGTTGATGGCGAGCTTCATGCCCTCGCTGGCGCCGACGCAGACGGCGTCGATGGTGTTGATGCTCTCGCGTTCAATCTTGGCATGGGCGCCACCGGTGGTCTCCGACGGTTCGGTCTCGGGAATCAGTACCTTGGAAATCAGCAGGGCGGCCGGAGCGCTCATGACCGATTCGGTGATGAGGTGTCCGGCTGGAATCTTGAGCATGCCCGAGTAGACCGCCAGCACACCGCCGGCAATGTTGGCGAATCCACCGACCATCAGGCAGTTCAACTCGCTTCGTGTCATGCCGGCCAGGTAGGGGCGGATGACCAGCGGTGCCTCGGTCTGCCCCATGAAAATATTGGCCGCTGCCGCCAGGGTTTCGCTGCCGCTGGTGCCCATGATGCGCTGCATGACCCAGGCCATTCCGCGGACCACCCATTGCAGAATGCCAATGTGGAAGAGAAGGGAGGAGACCGCTGAAATCAGGATGATTGTTCCGGTGACCGTCAGCACCAGGATGAATCCATTGCCGCCCCCCAGTCCCTTTTCGAGGACATCCGGCTTGGCCAGGGGGCCGAACACCAGTTGGTTGCCTTCGTTGGCGAAGGCGAGGAACCGGTCGACACCGGCCTGGCAGCTATTGAAGAGCTTGAGCCCGATACCGGTGCGGAGAATGAACAGGCCAATTCCAAACTGGAGCGCAATCCCCCAAATCACCGCCCGCCAGGGAAACTTGCGGCGGTTTTCCGACATCAGCCAACCGATGGTCACGATGAGGACGAGTCCGAGGGCGCTGGTGAGTTTGAGCGTCACGGAAGGGCAGCCTACCGGCCGGGCTTGCCGGTTGTCGAATGGCGAGTGGGGTTTGCCGCCCTGAAATCCAGCCCTAGCGTTCCTAAATAACCTATTGCCCCCGCAGGGTTCCTCCCTATCCTTGTCTGAATGAAGGCTGTTTTAAACCGTCGTCTCGCCCTGGGGGCGCTGCTGGCCGCCGTGGTGGCATCCACCGCGGGCTGCGGCGGGTTTAACGGCACCTATTCCGCCTCGCCGGCGACGTTGTTTCTCCAAAACCGCCACGCCCCGGCACCCGAATCGCAGTCGGGCGGGGAATCAGAAGCGCCGGTGGCCGTTCGTTCGGCAGCCTCGTCCGACCTGAGCTTCCACTGAGTGGTTGCGAGGTAGGTGGTGGAGTTGGTTTGCAGGAGACCGAGTGTCTGAACCAGAACCTGAAGCTGAATTTCGTTTTCGACTGATCCGATTGATTTTTCCCGTATGCGTTTTCCCCTGGCCCTGACGGTCAAAATCGCCTCACACATCGTGAAGCACAAGCTGGCGCGGACCCCGAAGTTCGCGATGGTCCTTCAGCTCGAGCCGCTTCACACCTGCAACCTCACCTGCACGGGTTGCGGTCGCATCCGCGAGTACTCCACCAACCTCAAGGACATGGTCCCGCTCGAGCAGTGTCTCGCGGCGGCTGAGGAGTGCGAGGCGCCGATGGTCTCGATCTGCGGCGGCGAGCCCCTCATCTATCCCAAGATCGAGGAGCTGGTGGCCGGCCTGCACGAGCAGGGACGGGTCATCTACATCTGCACCAACGGCGTCTTCATGCGGAAGAAGATGCGCGACTATCTCGCCGTGGTTTACACCCCCGAGATGGAGTCCACGCTGACCCAGCTCGTGGAGGAGCAGCTGGTCACCGAGAAGGAGGCCGAGGCCATCCGCAAGGCCGACGGAGCCGCCAAGACCAAGGTGGTCATCCGTCCGAGCCAGTGGATGTACTGGAACGTCCACGTCGACGGCCTCGAATTCACCCACGACCTCATCGTGGAGCGCGAAGGGGTGTTCAAGGAGTGCATCGCCGCCATCCGCATGGCCAAGATCCTCGGCTACCAGTGCGCGACGAACACGACGGTCTACAAGGAGACCGACGTTCAGGAACTGGAGACGATGTTCAAGTTTCTCAGCTCGCTCGAGGTGGACGGTCACACCATTTCCCCGGGCTACGACTACGACGCCGCCAAGAAGGACATGGCCAAGCGCCTCGGCCGCGATCCCAAGGAGTTCTTCCTCACCCGGGACATGACCCGCGAGAAGTTTGCGAAGATCGAGGAGTGGGGGCAGCTGTTCACCATCTTTGGCACCCCGGTCTACCAGGAGTTCCTCTCCGGCAAGCGCGAGCTTACCTGCACCGCCTGGGCCATTCCCACCTACAATGTCCGCGGATGGAAGGCCCCGTGCTACCTCATGACCGACGGGCACTACTCCGGCTATCAGGAGATGCTCCGCGAGGTGCAGTGGGAGAAGTACGGCGTGGTGGATGGCAAGGCCCGTGATCCCCGCTGCGAAAACTGCATGGTTCACTGCGGCTATGACCCCAGCGGCGCGCTGGGCACCAACTACCAGTCCGGCGACAACTGGAAGAATTTCAAATACAACTTCGGCACCAAGCCGGCGCCGTTCCCTTCCTCGCCCGAGCTCAAGCAGGCGGCCTATAACGGCGTGACCATCGGCAAGGGCCACCTCGCCGAGGCCAAGGCGGCCATCAATTCGCCGCGTGCGGCGATGAATGGCGCGCAGTCGGTGTTCCAGCGCAAGGGACATCACGACCACGACGAGGCCGGCATGGACACCACCCAGCGCGACGAGCTGCTGGCCAAGGTGGACGCCGCCAAGAAGATTGACCTCAAGCCCGAGTGATTCGGGTCTTCCGTCCAACTCCCAGTTTCCGTATCCGCTGAATTGAATCGATCCGAATGAGTGCCCTGTTTCTCTCCCCCCCGAGCTTTGACGGCTTTGACGGCGGCGCCGGTGCGCGCTACCAGGCCAAGCGTGAGGTGACCAGCTTCTGGTACCCCACCTGGCTGGCCCAGCCTGCCGCCCTCGTTCCCGGGTCCAAGCTGCTCGACTGCCCGCCGCATAACATCGGTGTCGAGGAGTGCCTCAAGA
>CANGMO010000508.1 GCA_947454295.1 Verrucomicrobiota bacterium
CGAGGCACGGGAACAGGATCGTGAACCACATCAGGTGTCGGAGGGACTTCATGGGCGTGGTAAGTGTGGAGTGTCGCGAGGTCGCATCGCGGCGGTTTCGGGCTCGGATTCCTTCAAGGACTCGGCACCACGCGGATGAACACCGCGTCATCGGTTGCGTTCACCGGCAACTCCACGAGGGAATTGGTCGCCCGGAACGGCTCGTTCAGGTTCTCGAACAGGCCAAGGCCGCGTGAGCCCTGGATCTGATAACGGGCGTCCATTTGGAGGCCCGCGATGCTCAAGGTCAGTTTTGGTTTTTGGGCGGGAAGGATCCGGGCACCTGGTGGGTAGTCGATGCGCAGCGTTGGGTTCTGGCTGTATCCGCGGCCGGGGGCCAGCACGCGGATCGCGACCACCGATCCCTGGTTCATCACCGCTTCCACACGAGCCCCGGTTCCCGTTGCGTCGGCAATGCTGACCACAGGGGGCGTCTGGTACCCCTGGCCGAAGTCGAGCATGTCGACGCGCAACACAACCCCACCCAGCACCACCGCGGATGCCGCCGCGGCGCGATAGGGAATTCCGGGCGCGAGTGAGTACTCCCCGCGATCAAGCGTGGAGAGCGCCAGCGATGTTCCGGAAACCCCGACCCGGCTCTGCTGCGGGATCCACGTTCCGCCCATACGGCGCTGCAGTTCGTAGAGGATACCCGGGGTCAACCCGTCGAATCGAAGATCCTGGGAGGGGGCGCAGTTGACCCCCAACGGCGGCGTCTCCGGGGGAGGGATCGTGATGGTCGGGCTTTGGGTATAGCCGGATCCGCCCCCGGTGACTCGAACCTGAGTGATGCTGCCATTGGCCTGGAGCGCCACGCCGCTGGCTCCCGAGCCGCCGCCGCCGGTGATGATCACCGGGAGATTGGTGGTGTAGCCGGCTCCGGGGTCGGTGACCGTCATGGTGGACAGCCGTCCATTGAATACGGTCGCCGTTGCCGTCGCCGTTCGGACCTCGGTCAGGGGCGGAATGAAGATCCGCCGAATCGCCGGACTCCGAACCGATCCATAGCGATTCGACACCATAACATCGTAGATCCCGAAGTCGGCCGGCGTGGGCTGGTTGATGAACAGTTGGTTCGTCCCGGGGCTGATGCGGGAGACGCGATAGGCGAGGGCCTCCGCCACCAGCAGACTGCCGTCGACATCCACGGCCATTCCACGGGGATGGAGCAATCCTGCGCGGGCTGCCAGGACGCCGCTGTACGCGTAGACGCCGGTGCCATCCCCGGCGAAACGGGTGATCGTCCCCTTTGGATCAACCCGGCGAATCATCCCCTTCTTCGAGTCGGAAATGTACAGCGCGCCCAATCGATCCACCACCACCCGCTCGGGATATGGGATTCCCGCAGCCACCGCGGGCCCTCCATCCCCGGAGACTTCCGATGCGCCATTGCCGGCCACCGTCGAGATGACGCCCTGGGCGTCCACCTTGCGGACCACCCGGTTGCCAGTGTCGGCGATGAACAGCTGGCCCTTTCCATCGACGGCGATACCGAGAGGCGTTGTGAGGGTCGCCTGGGAGGCCGGTCCACCATCGCCGGAATAGCCGGCTGTTCCATTGCCGGCCACCGTGTGGATCACGCCGTGGCCGTCCACCATCCGGATGCAGTGATTTCCGGAATCAGCGATGAACAGGTTTCCGGCAGCATCGAACGCCAGGTCCATGGAGCCGTTCAGCTGCGCCTCCGTGGCGGGGCCCCCGTCGCCCGAATAGCCGGACTGATCGGAGCCGGCAAAACTCGTGACCGTTCCCGAAGGATCGCGACGGATCACACGGCCGCGGGTATCGAATCCCGGCGTGGCATACAGGGCTCCCGAGGCGTCGATCGCGACGCTGGAGCCATAGCCCTGGGTGCCGCCGACGGTGGAAAGAGTGCCCGTCACGCCTTCGACCCGGCGAACGTGGATCGAAGCTCCAACCTCCCCGATATAAAGTTCCCCATGCGGGCCCAGCGCCACCGCGGCGGGCGAAGCAATTCCGCCGTAGGTTGCGTTACCTCCATCCCCGTAGTCCGAGTAGGAGCCATTTCCCGCGACGACGGTGATCACCTCGCGAGGCAACTCCACGCCGTTGAACCGCCATTGAAAGTCGAGCGGCGGATCCCCGATGGCGTCGACGCTGAGGGACATCGTGGTGTGGTTGGGAGGGGCCGTGGAAATCGCGGCGCTGGGAGGCACGCGGATCAATGCCGGCCGCTGCTGGGCAAAAGCATTCCCTGAAAAAAGCCAAGCCGCCATGAGCCACGTCGGCGTGAACAATTGGATGGATCGGCGCGTGTGCATCCCCTCTTCAGGCGTGAGCAAAGCACGGGCTGGTGAACCGGGCCAGTCGAACTCCATGCGCGGCAGTCAGCCGAACGGCGGAAACGGGAGGGAGGTGGTGCACCGGGCAGGACTCGAACCTGCAACCTTCTGATCCGAAGTCAGAAGCTCTATCCAATTGAGCTACCGGTGCGCGTTGACCGCGTTGTTCAAACCATGAACCGGGGGCAAAGGCCAGACGCGAATTTAGGGGGCGGGGAAGAGAGACACGGATTGCACGGATGGGCACGGATTCTTGGGAGGGTGCTTCACGACGTCCAGTCCGTGGTGATGGAGGTCATCGGCCGATCCCTTTCGAACCCCTCCTCTTAAAAAAGCTACCGGCACGGGGCGCGCCGGGCATGTTGGGCCGGGGGTGGTGTGTTCCCGAGGACTTTGCGGTCCGGGAGGCGGCTTGAAATCCGGGGGACCGACTTTACCGCTGGTAGATCTTGTCGAACAACCCGCCTTCGTTGAAGTGGACCTTAAAGGCCTCCGCCCAGCTTCCGAAGACGGAGTTCACGGTGACCAGGGTCAACTGCGGGAATTCAGACTGATGTCGCTTCAGGATCTCCGAGTTGCTGGGGCGAAAATGGTATTTCGCCGCGAGCTCCTGTCCGGGCTCGCTGTAGAGGTATTCCAGATAGGCCCGGGCCGCCCCTGCCGTGCCGTGACGCGCCACGACCTTGTCCACCCAAACCAC
>CANGMO010000509.1 GCA_947454295.1 Verrucomicrobiota bacterium
ACCTCGCCGCCGTCGATCCGTTGGAATGCCGCACCGGTCTCCTTCTGGTTCCACATGAAGTCGCGGTTGGTGGCGATCAACCGATCGATGTCCGCGCGGGTGAACACGAGACCGGCCTTGAACGCATCGACGATTCCCTCGAGATCGATGGCGTAGTACCCGCCGTTGGGATGCACTCCCACCCAGTGCTTCAGCGAGCCGTCTGGCTTGCGATCCCACGGGCCAGCCGGATCCCAATAGTTCCAGACCAGGTACTTTCCGTCCCCACGCGTGCGCATCCGTGACCTCATCACGCGAAACCACGCCTCTGCGCGATCCCGGTAAATCGCCTTCCCGGTCGCGACATGCAGCGCCAGCAACCATCGGGCAATGTGGTTCTGCTTGTTGGCGGGATTGGTGAAGCCGGTGGTCTTTCGGGAGGCATGACCTGCCGACCAGCCGCCCGTTTTGGAATCGATGCCAAACTCCGGAACCACCCAGACCCCTCCCTCCGCGGTGGCGCGCCAGGCCTCACGAGTGTCCCACTTGGCAAAGATGGTTTCGCTGTATTCGGTGATCTGTTTGGCCCACTTCCGCCAGGACTCCGGGGGTGACGCCCGCTTGCGAATACCGGCCGCGGCGAGCAGCGCGGGGCGCAGCATCATCGCCTCACCAAGGAGACTGTCGGCATTGAAGCCATCCGCCGCGCCACCGCCGCCATTACCCTTGGGCCAGCCGGGAAAGCCGTCGGGTTCCTTCACGGCGCGATTCACGCAGGCGTTCGTCCAGTCGATCAACCGCTCCATCCATTGGGGATCCTTCGTCGCGAGGAACCCATAGTGAAAGCCGTTCAGCACCGGGCTCACGATCCAGCCAAGCTCCTCGCCCAGTTCCCGGTCGCACGATCGGTCACGTGCTTCGGCGAGCAGGTGTTGCGACCAGCGGTCGAGCCAGTCCCGTGGCGCCTCCTCAGCAAGCGCTCCGGGGTGCCACGCCATTGCCAAGCCAGAGACAATGCTCCACTGAAGCCATTCGCGTCGGGTCATGCGGACCACCCTATGCACGCCGGATGCAGGCGGACAGAGATTCGATGAAAAACGCCCTGCTTGGACTCGGATGCCGGGATGCCTATCCTCGGGCGTTGTCCTCCTTTGACCCAGGCAATATTTCCGTGGGATGCATCGGCACTCACGGCACCTACCAGGCAGCCGCGGCGGCGGCCTCCGTGAACCTGCTCGATCGCTTCTATTGCACCCTGCTTGATGCCCCAGGGTGCATGGGTGGCACGCTGTCGAAGTGGATCGGCCACGATCGTCTCGCAAGCCGCCGGCAGACTGGCATTCCGCCCGCGCTTACGACGGAAAATCCCTGGCCCTTCCTCCGGGAGCGGGTGAACCACGCTCTGCGCCTGAGCGGACCCGATGGCTGGTTTCGCGCCTGTGTGGCCTTCGATGGGTGGCTGGCGAGACAGCTCCGTTCGAGCCCAAGCCGCGTGTTCTACGGGGTGGAAACCTGCTCGGAACTGTCGATCGCCGAGGCGAAGCGTCGGGGGATGCGGTGCGTGGTCGAATGCCCCGGAGTTCAGCCCGGATTTATGGCGCGAATTCTCGGACAGGACTCGGGCCAACCGCCCCGCGCCTACCTTGCCTCCCCGATGACCGGCCGGAAGCTGCGCACCCACGCGCTGGCGGATGTGCTCGTCACCCAGTCCGAGTTTCAAACCTCCACCTACCTCGCAGCAGGATTCCCGAGGGAAAAGATTCTCGAATGCCCCACCGGGATCGAACCCACCTTGTTTCACACGGAAGACCGACCTCCGGTGGGATCCCGGCCCGGCCCACTCCGCGCCCTGTATGCGGGACGCGTCACGCGTATGAAGGGGATTCCCTGGCTGCTGTCCGCGATGAAGGCCTGCGGCGGGGCCGTATCGCTGACCGTTGTCGGATCCGTGGAACCTGGTGCCCGCCCACTCCTGGCTCGGCTTCCTGCAAATGTCACCGTGCTGCCGGCAGTCTCGAAACCGGAACTCCGTCGCATCTACCAGCAGCACGACCTCCTCGTGCTCCCGTCGCTCGTGGACTCAGCGCCGACGGTCGTGATGGAAGCGATGGCCTGCGGACTGCCAGTGATACTCACCGACCACTGCGGAGGGAGGATTCCCGATCCTTCCTGGCGCATTCCGATTCGAGATTCCGCGGCCATTGCCGAGCGTCTGATGCGCTACGCCGACAATCGAATCCTCCTGGCCTCCGACTCCGAACGCGCGTTGGACTTTTCACAATCGCTGCATGCCAATGACTTTCGGCGACGGTTGTCCGAGGCATTCCAATCGTGGTGCAGCCAATAGGCCTGCGCCGGGGTGGCTGCACCCTCAAACCAGCCACCGGAGTCCAAAGCAGAAGAGCCCACAAGCCACGGTCCCCAGCCCCAGGATGATTCCACCGGCGAGACGCTTTTCGGGACGTTGCCACCACATGTATAGGCTGCTGAGCACGGTGAAGATCAGCCCCGCTGCCACGGCGTCCATGGAAATGGCCCACACCCAGGTCAGGACCCAATCGCGACTTTGTCGGGGGTCATCCAGCGAAACCCCGGAGAACACGTGGAGCGCCTTCATCACGCCCCACAAGTTAACCTCACTGTGGCGCAGGGTGACCCGGTGCTGCGCCAGGTCCGCCTTGAGGAAGTAGAAGTGACCCGGTCGCCGAACCTGAAACTCGAGCCAATCCGCATTCGTTCTGGCAGTCGTCCATAGGATCTCCCCTTCGATGTGCAGCTGCCGCAGGATTTCCCGAGCCTGACCCAAATCGTCACGGAACTCTGGTCCCAACGTAGAGATCGCCTGTACCGCGTTCGTCTCCCGACGTTTGGACCACGATTCCGCAAAGCTCCACGTCGGATGATTCAGGATCAATCCGGTGACGGCAAACAGCCACAGGAAGAGGATCAAATACAGGCCGACAAAGTAATGAAGTCGACGGTTCCATCGCTCCAATCGCCGCCGAATTCGAGACGCCGTGGCTGGCTGGGCCTCGACGGGAGTTTCAGTGGCTGAGTGCATA
>CANGMO010000510.1 GCA_947454295.1 Verrucomicrobiota bacterium
AATGTCCGGAGCCTCGGCCTTGGTCGCGCAGCCCGGAAAGTCGGCGCGCGTGGACCTGACCCTCGGCGTGGATTCCGATGGCGACGGACTGCCCGACGCCTGGGAGCTCAATCTGATCAAGGCGCTGGGCAAGCCCGGTCTCACCTTGGCGGACATCCGTCCGGGCGATGACGCGGATGGCGACGGCCTCACCAACCTGCAGGAATACCTCGCTGGCACCTACGCCTTCGATCCGCAGGACGGCTTCGCCCTCACCCTCAAGGGACTGGGCAACGGCAGCGCCCAGTTGGAGTTCACGGTCATTCGCGGCCGCGCCTACACCATCGAGGGTGCCCTCAGCCCACAGGGCCCTTGGACCCAGGTGCCCTTCGTCATTCCCGCCGACGGCGCCTCCGCCCCGCTGCGGACTTCATATTCCGCCACCGACGTGCGAATCCTGAAGGTGACCACCAATCCTTCGACGGATCCCGCGACCGAGCCGCGGTTTTTCCGGTTGATGGTCCATTGAATCCCGGCGTTCGCTCACGCCCCACTCACCCATGGCCAGTCCGGCTTCCGTCCCATCGGCTCCCCAGCGACGCCGTCTCGGCGCGTGGCTGCGGCTGATTGCCGTGGCCGCCGTGGTGCTGACCTTTGCCTGGAAACGATTTCATAAATCGGGTTCCACGACTGGGGATCAGCCCGAGCGCACCGCGAAGGAACTCGTCCGCCAGGAAGACCGCCTCTGCGACAAGGAAGGGGGCAAGCCCTTCACCGGCTGGCTCGTGGAGCGCTATCCGGATGCCGTCCTTAAATCGCGCTCATGGCTCTCGAACGGCGTCCTCCAGGGCCTGTCCGAAGGCTGGCACACCAACGGCATCATCCAGGTCCGCGAGCAGTTCGTCAGCGGTGTGTCGGAAGGCCCCGTCACCCGCTGGCGCGAAGACGGCACCAAGCTTTCCGAGGGCACGTCTCACGATGGCAAACTCGACGGTCCTTTCCGCCGCTGGCATCCCACCGGCCAATTGGCTGAGGAAGTCACCTTTCACGCCGGCGTGCCGGATGGCCTGTCGCACGCCTGGCATCCCGACGGCAGCCTGAAGGCCGAAGTGCGTCACGAAAACGGCGCCATCAAGGATCGCCACTTCTGGAAACCCGGCGAAAAGGACGGCCACATCGTCGCCGCCCAGGGAGTCCCTGCCCCATGAGGCGCGTCGCCATGCCATCGTGCGGATGCCTGCTCCGGATCGCAGCCCTGGTTTCGGGCGTGTCCGTCAGCGCCGGTTCGCTGTCCCTCGATCGCTTCGTGATTCCCGGTGGCGGCGGCACCAGCAGCTCGGCTCGCTTCTCCGTGGACGGCAGCGCCGGTCAGCCGGTGGCGGCGAGTGATGCCTCGGTCAGCAGCTCGCTCACGCTCGCCGAGCGCGCGGGATTCTGGTCGCAGGGCGTGCGCTGGATCAGTGTGGCGCCGACTGCCCAGTCGGACGCGATGGAACGACGCGCCGGCCAGGCCGGCCACGTGCTCATCCGGTCGCTTCTCGCCAATGACACGGCGACCGACCTCGAATCGCTCGGCTTTGTTTCCTTCAGCAACACCACCACGGGCGGCGGCACGGTGCTGCGCGATGGCCCGTGGTTGATCTACCTGCCGCCCACCTCCGGAGCGGACCCGGCGCAGGATTCCTTCACCTACACGGCGCGCGATGCCCTCGGCACGCTGGTCACCGGCACGGTACGCATTCAGATCGCCGGCCGTCCTGCCGGCGGTGCACCCAATGCGATTGGAGTGGACCATCTCGCGGGACCGCCCGCCCTGGTGCAGGTCCACTTCCTCGGCATCGCCGGCCGGATCTACCAGGTCGAAACCGCCAATGAGGCCAATGGTCCGTGGGTCAATTCCGGAACGCTCACCGCAGCCGCGGACGGATCAATGACCTATTCCGAGCCCGACACCGGCGGTTCCCGCTTCTTCCGCATCCGTGAAACTCCCTGATTCCAACCAAGCGTTGCCCCTCCCGATCGCGCTCCGCCGGCTCCGCTCGGTTTCGGGCTCCATGCGATCAGCGATGGTAGTGTGCGTGGGTTGGGCCCTCGCAGGAATCGCGCTTCACACCGCCAGCGCGCAGGTTTTCAACATCAGCGCGCCCATTAATAGTCCCGTCGCCATTCCGGACAATTCCGCGGTCGGAACCGTGCAATCGATGTACGTGGACGGCCTCACCGGCGTGATCAAGACCCTGCAGGTGCAGCTCAACATTCTGTCGCATCCCGGCGGCTCGATGTACAACGGCGACCTGTACCTGACCCTCTTGCACAACGGCACCTCGACCGTGCTGCTCAATCGGGTGGGACGGCGGGATGGCTTCTCGGCGGGGTATGCCGACGGCGGGTTCAACATCACCCTCAGCGACTCGGCCGCGGCCGACATTCACAGCTATCGCGTCACGCTGAACGGAAACGACTTCACCCCGATTTCCCTGGGGGAAACTCCCGGGGTGTTGACCGGTACCTGGCAACCCGATGGCCGCACCGACGACCCGGAGTCCGTCCTGACCACGTCGCTGCGCACCACCTCGCTTTCCTTGTTTTCCGGCGCGTCCCCCAACGGCACGTGGAGCCTCTTCCTCGCGGATCTCTCCCCTGGTGCGAACGCAGACTTGGTCAGCTGGAGTCTCGGCATCGTCACGGTGCCCGAACCTCAGAACGTCGTCCTGGCCACCGGTTTTTCCCTCCTCGCCCTCGGACTCTGGCGTCGTTCACGCCGCGCCTGAACGGCGTGTCGGCCTGAGTCGCCACGGGTGGGGCGGTGCTGCCGCGCCGCCGTGACGCCCCGTTTTGCGGCCGCGAAACGAACTCCGAGATGTCGAACGCACTTCCACTCTCAGGCCACAATCCATCCACGCCCGCCGCATCGTGCCTGCAGCCACGACAGCGCTTCGCTCGTCGTGGTGACGTTTCGGCTGAGCGGCAGGGCATAGGTTCACCGCCTTGGTAACACTTTTGGTTCACCGCCTTGGTAACACTTTGCCATGTGAAACCATGGCGAACGCGGA
>CANGMO010000511.1 GCA_947454295.1 Verrucomicrobiota bacterium
CAACATCCTTCCGTCACAGGTAAAAATGCCCCAGTTCACGCAATGAACAGTAGTCGCGGGGGCGGTCCTGGGTTGGGCGGCCGATGACCAGATGATCGAGGACCTCGATGCGTAGGAGGCGGCCGCCGCGGATGAGGTCGCGCGTGATGCGGATGTCGGCCTCGCTGGGTTGGGGGTCGCCGCCGGGATGGTTGTGGGCCAGGACCACGGCGTGGGCGTTGCCCAGGATCGCGGGGCGGAAGACTTCGCGGGCGTGCACGACCACGGTGTCGAGTAGTCCCTTGGTGACCTCCACCACGCGGATGAGCCTCCTCCGGGTCGTGAGCAGGAGAACGAAGAACCGTTCGGTGTCGTACATCGCGAGCTCGTCCCGCAGCAGGGCGGCGATGGCGGCCGGGGTGTCGAGGACGGGGGATTCGCGGCGCTTTTCCGAGGTCATGCGCACTGCGAGCTCGAACGCGGCCTTCAAGGTGACGCCCTTGTCCCGGCCGATTCCGCGCACCAACAGCAGCTCCTCCAGTGGCGCGCGGGCGAGTGATTCGAGGCTGGTGAAGCGCTCCAGCAACCGGTGTCCCACGTCGACGGCGGAGGCGCCCTGCAATCCCGTGCGGAGCAGGATCGCGAGCAGCTCCGCGTCGGTCAGCGCCGCGGTGCCGCGTTCAGCGAGCCGTTCGCGTGGCCGATCCGACCGGACCATGTCGTGGATGCGCAGCGTTTGGGAGGGATCGTGGGGCATGGGGGAGAAGAGTTTGAACCGCAGATGGACGCGGACTGGATGGAGCAATGGGATCCATCCTGCGCCGCGACGTTTGGACGTGCCAAGATGGGCACCGTGTGCCCAAGTCGGGCTTTCCGGGGAGGGGCGAATTGAGGTGGCGGAATTGAACGGGGTCCGAGCTCGGGACGTGTGCCGTGGTCGTAGTATCGAAAGCGGTGTGGCGTCGGGGGGAGTCGAACGTCTCAAGTCGAAGGTCGAAAGTCGGCGGTCCCCCCAGCCCATCCTATCCGTATCTGCGTTCATCCGCGTTCATCTGCGGTTTCAAAGGCTTCGTTTTTCCGTTGGTGGATCGTGACAACGAATCTCCTCTTCCACGGGTTGCAATCCGTCCTAGGCTGCGGCTGTGGAAACGCCTGCTCCCGTCGCCCCGATCCCACAGCATACCCCGCCGCCACTGGTGCCAGGGACGCTCTATCTCGTGGCCACGCCGATCGGTAACTTGGAGGACATCACCCTGCGGGCGCTGCGCGTGTTGCGGGAGTGCGACGTGGTGGCCGCCGAGGATACGCGCCACACCGGTCAGCTGCTGAAGCATTTCGGCATCCAGAAGCAGATGGTGAGTTACCACCGGTTCAACGAGGCGCGTCGAAGCGCCGAGTTGCTGGAGCGGTTGAAGTCGGGTTCGAAGGTGGCCTTGGTCACGGATGCCGGGTCACCGGGCATCAGCGATCCGGGTGAACGCGTGGTGGCTGCGGTGCTGGCGGCGGGATGCCGGGTGGAACCGGTTCCCGGAGCCTGCGCGATGGTGGCCGGACTGACGGCGAGTGGTCTGCCCACCGAGGAGTTTCATTTCGCGGGCTTCCTGCCTCACAAATCCGGTCAACGGGCTCGACGGCTCTCGGAACTGGCCTCGGTGCCGGGCACCCTGGTGTTGTATGAGTCGCCCTTTCGCATCGAGCGGTTGGTGGGGGAATTGAAGGTCGCGTTTTCGGGTCGTCAGGTGGTGCTGGCGCGTGAGTTGACCAAGCGGTTTGAGGAATGGCTGCGGGGCACACCGGAATCCCTTGCGGCGATGCTGGCGGCGCGTCCGCGGAAGGGGGAGTTTGTGGTGATGATTGGTCCAGCCGGAGAGCCTTCGCGGGATTCCGAACCAGATGCGCAGCCTCCCGAGGGATCGGATGCGGACGCGGAGGATGATGCGTCATCCGTTGTCGATAACTCGCACGGGCCGGCGCATTGACGGGACGCCGTTGGCCTTCCATGTTGCATCCGCCATGAGCTACGACATCTCTGCACTGTTGACGGACTGGGACTACCAGCCCGGTCAGGTGGTCGCGCGCCGCTTCAAGGGCAAGGACGGGACCGAGAAGGTCCAGCTCCGCGTCGACCTGGGCGTGTTGCAGATGAATGTCGAGGGAAGACCGGATGGAAAGCGTCCGATGGGGCATGAAACCTGGTATGATTTTCAGCGTTCGCGTCTGGAGACGCATCGCGAGGAGAACCAGGGCGATGACGCAGCCTTTGAACTCGACTCCGAGGCCTGCGGCAAACTGCAGCAGGAGGCCATCCAGTTTCATCACCGCTACATCTGCTTTTTCCAGCTCGAGGATTTCGGTCTGGTCGAGCGTGATTGTGAGCGCAACCTGGAGGTGTTCGAATTCGTGGCCGAGTTCGCTGCGAACGAGGATCTCGCCTGGTCGCTCCTGCAGTTTGCCCCACAGTTGCTGATGATGCGCACCCGGGCTCGCGGGACCAAGGCGGTCCGCAAGCGCCGTCATCGCGACGCCATTTCTGCAATCGAGGAGGGCATTGAGGAGCTCGAAACCTTCTATCGCGAGAATGGCCGTGAGGATCTATTGGAGAACAGCGGCGAGATCGCCTCGCTGAAGCACTGGCTCACCGAGGTCCGGGCGAAGAAGCCCCTGACCGCTTTGGAGAAGCTCCAGCGCGACCTGGACGAGGCAATCCGGCTCGAAGACTACGAGCGGGCCGCCAAGGTGCGTGACCAGATGAAGAAGCTGCAGACCTCGGACTGACCTTTCTGAATTCCATGACTCTTCTCGAACGAATTTCCGCCGACCTGAAGGCTGCGATGATGGCCCGCGACGCCGATCGCACCGGCGCGTTGCGCATGCTGAAGTCCGCGGTGGGCTATGCCCAGATTGAGAAGAAGGTCGAGTTGCTGCCTGACGCGGAAGTGCTGGCGGTGATCCAGAAGGAAGCCAAGCGTCGTCGCGATTCCATCGAGGAATTTGAAAAGGGCGGCCGGCCCGAGCTGGCCGCCAAGGAGCTGGCTGAGCTGAAGGTGCTG
>CANGMO010000512.1 GCA_947454295.1 Verrucomicrobiota bacterium
GACGCGGCGCCTGGACGGCTTCCGACGTTGCAGCGGGCTTGAGGGCGGCAGCGGGCAGCTTCTTTTTTGCCGGTGCGGGGGCTGCGGGGGCCGGTGCGGATCCTGTCGCGGGAGACGACGTTTCGGTTCCGGCGGGCTTGGCTGGACGGGCCGGTGCGGTGCCGGGTGCGCCCGCGGCGGGTTTGGCTTCCCCTTCGGCGGATTCTCCACCAGTGAGCAAGTGAATCGCGGCACCGGCGATGGCCACGGAATCGAATCCCTCTTCAAGCAAGGCCTCGATGAGGTGCTCGCGGCGGGGGAATCCGCCGGCGGTGAGCACATTGCGGACGCGGCCGATCAATTGATCTTCGCGGGCGCGCTCGATCTCACTCTGCGAGGGGATTTCGCCCCGATGAATTCGTTGGCGGGTGAAGCGCTCGATCTCGCGGATCAGGAAGAACTCGCGCCCGCTCACAAAAGTGATGGCGATGCCCGTGCGGCCAGCGCGGCCGGTTCGGCCGATGCGGTGGACGTAGTCTTCCGCGTCGTAGGGAAGGTCGAAATTGAACACCACCTGGACGTCGTCCACGTCAATGCCGCGTGCCGCGACGTCGGTGGCCACCAGGAATTCCAGTCCGCCGGTGCGGAACTTCTTCATGACGCGGTCGCGCGCAGCCTGCGCCATGCCGCCGTGCAGGGCATCCGCGCTATAGCCTGCCGCCTGCAAATGATCGCTCAGGTCATCGACCATCCGCTGGGTGTTGCAGAAGATGATGCCGAGGGTGGCATTGTGCACCTCGATGAGCCGGGTGAGCGCCTCAATCTTCCAGCGGCGATCAACCTCGTAATACACCTGTTCCACCGTGGGAACGGTGAGGGCGCGGGCCTCGATGCGTACGCGCACCGCATCGGTGGTGTAGTTCCGGATGAGTTCCTCGATGGCTCGGGGAACCGTCGCTGAAAACAGGACGGTCTGCCGGGTGGTGGGAACGGCCTTGAGAATGAACTCAATGTCTTCACGGAAACCCATGTCGAGCATCTCGTCCGCCTCGTCGAGAATCACCGTATGGATGCGATCCAGCTTCAGCGTGCCGCGCTGCATGTGATCCATCACGCGGCCCGGAGTGCCGATGACGAAATTGGCGCCCGCCTTGAGGCCGGCGTACTGGCGGTCGTAGCTCTGGCCGCCGTAGATGGGCAGCGCACGGACGCCGGGCTTGAACAGGGCGAGCTTGTGGACTTCCTCGCTGACCTGGACCGCGAGTTCGCGGGTCGGGCAGAGAACCAGCACCTGGACGGCTCGGTCGGAGGGCTGAATCTTTTCAATCGCCGGGATGGCGAAGGCGGCCGTTTTTCCAGAGCCGGTCTGCGACTGGCCCACGACGTCGCGTCCGGACTGGATCACCGGGATCGCTTCCGCCTGGATGGGGGACGCCTGTTCGAAGCCAAGGCGATCGATGGCCTTGAGGACTTCCGGCGAGAGGCCGAGTTCGGAAAAGAGTTTGGGCGTCATGCGCGAGGCCTGTGAATATAGCAGAAGCGGCCGCCGGGACGAGAAGTCTTTTGCCACGTGGGTTGGTATGCAAAAGCGCCGCCGCCGTGCCGTGCTCAATGAGATCTGGCCAGCCTCCGTGGTTCGGCGCACGATTTGACCGGTTCCTCCCATGAAGCCCCGCCTCCTGCCCCCGGTGTCCCGTTCCACACGACGCGCCTTTCTTCGTGACGCCACGTTGCTGTCGGCGCTGGCATTTCCCTTCGTGAACCGCCTGCCGGTTCTGGGGGCCAATGAGCGTCTTCACATCGCTGGCGTGGGGGTTGGAGGGAAGGGGTGGACCGACATCACGCAGTGCAGCTCGGAGAACATCGTGGCGCTTTGCGATGTGGACGACCGCCGCGCCGAACCCGCATTCAAGCGGTTTCCGGATGCAAAACGCTTCCGGGATTTTCGCCACATGTTTGACGCGATGAGCCGCGAGATTGATGCGGTGACCGTTTCCACTCCGGACCACATGCATTTTCTTCCCGCCATGTGGGCCATCGAGCGGGGCAAGCATGTCTATTGTCAGAAGCCGCTGACCCAGACAATTCGCGAGGCGCGTCTGCTCACGGCGGCCGCGAAGAAGCGAAAGGTGGCCACGCAGATGGGCAATCAGGCGCGCTCCCATCCGGGGACGCGGCGTGATGCCGAGCTCATCCGGGCCGGCGTGCTGGGTGTGGTGCAGGAGGTGCATTGCTGGACGGACCGTCCTGGAACCTGGTGGCGTCAGGGGATGTCGCGTCCAAGCGACACGCCGCCGGTGCCGGCGGGACTGGATTGGGATCTCTGGCTCGGTGGTGCCCCCGAGCGGCCGTATCACCCCGCCTATGTGCCCTTCGCCTGGCGTGGCTTCTGGGATTTTGGAACCGGGGCGCTGGGGGACATGGGATGCCACCTGCTCAACGTTCCCGATCTGGCGCTTGAGATTCGCGATGCCACGCGGGTGGAAGCCACCACCGAGGGATTGACCTCGGAGTCCGGTCCGCTGTGGGCGCGGGTCCGCTGGGACATTCCCGCGCGCGGGTCGCGCCCTGCCTTCCGCCTCTTCTGGTACGACGGCGCCAAGCGGCCGGATCCGGCGCTCTTCCCGGCGCGCACGCTGCCGGAGAACGGTGTTCTGGTGGTGGGCAATCACGACACGATGCTCACCAACTATGAGGGAGGCGGGCAGTTCCGGTCAGGCCGGACGCTGGCGGATTTCAAGGACGTCCCAGAGCTTTTCCCCAAGGCTTCCCCCCAGGCCTGGGAACAGGCGCACTACCAGGAATGGATTCGTGCCGCCAAGGGCGGTCCGAAGACTCTGACCGGATTTGAAGCCGCGGGCCCGATGACCGAGGTCGTGCTGCTGGGCAATGTGGCGCAGCGGGCCGGGAGGGAGATTCACTGGGACTCGCGCCGGATGCGGATTACCAATCATGCCGATGCCAACCAGTGGATCGGCCGCGAATACCGCAAAGGATGGCACGCCTGAGTCGGTCTCCCCGGATTTCTCGCTTGCCCGCGCTGCGCCTC
>CANGMO010000513.1 GCA_947454295.1 Verrucomicrobiota bacterium
GGGAGGCGGCCATGAATTTTTCCAGTCCGGTCCAGGTGGGATCGATCCTCTACGGCCTGGGCGCCACGAGAAACGTGGTTGCCGTCGAGGCGGCCACGGGAACGTTGCGCTGGAGTCAGGATGACTGGTTCACCACGCCCAAGGACAAGGCCTACGGCGGGTTCCTCAGCGATGGCACCCGGTTGTTGATGCTCACCGACGGCGGGGAGCTGGGACTGTTCGATCTCACGGATTCCGCCGGAAAATCTCAGGGGCGCGCCCAGGTTTGCGGTGCGAATTGGTGCAATCCAGCCTGGTCAAACGGACGGCTCGTCCTTCGCGACGCGAAGAGCTGGATCTGCCTCGACCTCGGTCACTGAGGGCGGAGCGCTTGCCCGGAGGCGCTTGGGCGCTAGCCTGACGGCGTGATCTCACCCCTGTTCCGCGGCATCACGAAGATCGGTCTCGTCCTGCTGGCGTTCGGCGGATCCCTGCTGGCCCAGTCACCGTCGCACGCGCCTGCCTTCGACGCGGCGGCCAGTGATGCGCGACGGTTCGAGCTCGCCCCCGGCTTGAAGCTCACCACCTGGGCCGCAGAACCCCTGCTCGCCAACGGCGTGGCCTTCAGCTTCGACGGCCTCGGTCGCTGTTACGTTGCGGAATCACACCGGTGGTCGATCAGCATTTTCGACATCACGCAGCACACCAACTGGCTGACACAGGACATGTCGTTCCGCACGGTCGCTGATCGATCGACCTTCCTGCTGCGACAGTTCGCCACCAACACCACGCTGCTCACGCGCGACAGCGAAATCGTGCGGCTGGTCGAGGATCGCGGCGAAACCGGGCGGGCCAACCACAGCGAAATCGTGGCCGACCACTTCAACTCCGAAGTGGATGGCACCGCGGCCGGCGTCCTGGCGCAGGGAACCAACGTCTGGTTCGCGAACATTCCCAACCTGTGGCGCATCCCAATCGGAGATCGGAGATCGGAGATGGCAGAGGGGGGAAAGACGGGGCCCGTCGCCGGCGGGAACGGCGGACCGACGTCCCGTGTGGCCATTGGATCTGGCTTCGGTGTCCACATTGGCGTCTCCGGACATGATCTTCACGGGTTGATCCGTGGTCCGGATGGGCGGATCTACATGAGCTTCGGCGACCGCGGCGTGTGCCTCACCAATCGCGAGGGCATTCGCATCAACCTTCCCGACACCGGCGGCGTGCTGCGCTGCGAAACTGACGGAAGCCATCTCGAAGTCTTCTGCTACGGGCTGCGCAATCCGCAGGAACTGGCCTTCGACGATCTCGGCAACCTGTGGACGGTCGACAACGACACGGCCGGGGCCGATCCATGCCGGGTGCTGCATTTGGTGCACCACGGGGACTACGGATGGCGCACCAGCTACCAGCACATGGAGGGATTTGGTCCCTGGGTGCAGGAGGAACTGTGGAAGGGGGGGCATGATGGGATTCTGCCGCCCGCCGGCACGGTTAGCCAGGGGCCCAGCGGGCTGGCGTATTATCCGGGCACCGGATTTGGCGGGCGGTTGAAGAACACGTTTCTGCACTGCGATTTCCCAGCCGGAGTGGTGGCGTTCACGGTCAAGGAATCGGGGGCGAGCTTCGTGGTGGATCACAAGGAGAAGTTCCTGTGGAACACCTGGGCCACCGATGTGGACTTCGGTCCTGATGGTGCGGCTTACGTGCTCGACTGGGTGACCGGATGGGGACGTCCCATGAAGGGACGCATCCAGCGCATCACCCCTGCCACGCTGACCGCGGCGGAGACCGCCGAAGTTGCCGAGGTGAAACGCCTGCTCGGCGAGGGCATGCAGGGTCGGAGTGAAACTGCGCTGCTGAACCTGCTCGGCCATGCGGATCGACGGGTCCGGCTGGAGGCTCAATGGGAGCTGGCCGAGCGTGGATCCAAATCGCTTCCCGGCCTTGCCGCCACCGCGCATACGCCGGGCCCGCTGCTGCAGCGCATTCACGCCCTCTGGGCCTTTGGGCAGATCGCCCGCCAGGATCCGGACCGTGGAATCGAATGGGAGCTACCACTTCTAAGCGTGCTCGATCTGGTGGCGGGCGCCGAGGACCGTCTCGCTGTGGAGGCGGCGCTGGTGCTCGAAGAGGCGGGAAACGCCGAGGAACTCCGGCACGTCAAACGCCTCCGAGAACTCCAATCGTCAACCGATCTCGGAATCCGACGTCGCGTGGGATCGGTGGCCTCCACGCTCCCGTTCGGGAAGACGTTCCGGCCATTCCCCCGGCGGGTCGATCAACTCGCCTCGACCGCAACCCGCCTGAACCAGCCGTGGGTCGCAACCCTCCTCAACCAGATTTTCCCGCGCGAGTTCAAGGCCGACCCCGAGCCGATTGCCAACGTGGAGCGCATCGTGGCGTCCGCCCCTCAGGATCCGTTTCTCGATCATGTCGCCCGCGAGGTCCTCATTGGCGCGGCGGGCCTGGAGGAACTTCACAGCCGACACCTCGCCCAAGCCGCCACGAACGCCTCCGCAGATGTCCGTCGCGTGGCGCTGCTGGCCTATCGGCGACTCGGCGAATTCGGAGCGTTGGGAAATCGCTGGCCGGGATTCCCGCCCTATCCGGAGTCCGCCGTGGCGCTCTCGCCACGGATCACCAATTTCCTCGCCGACCCCGACCCCAAACTCGTCATCGCAGCAGGACGGGCCATTCATGATGTCCCCATCACTGCAGGATTCCCGGCGCTGGCGTCGTTCATCACCAAGGTCGATTGCCCCACCAACCTGATGTCCCGCGCCATCGACGCGGCGTTCCGGCTCGGCAGTCAGCAGCACGCACAGATGCTCGCCAACTTTGCGAAACGCCGGGACGTCCCCGACTGGGCGCGCGCACTGGCCCTCGACGCCCTCGCCGATTGGGAACGGCCGCGGCCGCTCGATCGCGTGGTCGGCCTGTGGCGTCCGCTGGTGGCCACGCGCGAACCCGGAGGCCTGCCGTCCGATCTGGGTCGCAGCGCCTCATACGAGGAGGCCATGGCGGTGAAGCGCAACGTCCAGCCCGCCA
>CANGMO010000514.1 GCA_947454295.1 Verrucomicrobiota bacterium
ATTATTTTTACCGACCGCTTCCAGGGCACGTCGAAGATGTCGAAGGACATCGTCCGCGAGGCGCTGTGGATGGTGTGGAGTCTCTGGATCCAGAATGGACTCCGACGCACGCCCTCAATGCCCGTTGATGCGGCCCCCTCGGCGAAGCCGGTGACCCCGGCCTCCCACGCCTGACCGCCCTGCACGGGCGGCAAGCGGAATCACTGCCGCTTGAACGGCGATTTGTTCTCGGGTTGAACAAAGGGATCCGCCGCCGTGCGCATGAGTTCGCGCAGGCGGGCCACGATCTCCGGATGGGCCGCTGCGCACTCCTGCTTCTCCGCGGGATCTTCCGCCAGATTGTAGAGTTCAAACGGCTTTCCCTCCCCGAGGTCGATGGCCTTCCAATCCCCCGAACGCACGGCGCGCTGATAGCCACGCTCGTGGAACTCCCAATAGAAGTGGTCGTGAGTCGCCTTGGGTTCCCGGCCTTCCAGCACCGGCGCGAATGAAAGCCCGTCGGTTTTTGCCGGCAGGTTGGTCTGCAGGAGGTCGGCCACGGTGGGCAGGATGTCCCAGAAGGCGACCGGGCGATCCACGCTGGTTCCGGGTTTGATGTGCCCGGGCCAGCGGACGATCAGCGGGACCCGGATACCGCCCTCGTAGAGGTCGCGCTTGATGCCGCGTAACGGGCCCGAGCTGTGAAGGAAGTTCGCGTGGACGCCGCCCTCGGAGTGGGGACCGTTGTCACTGGTGAACATCACCACGGTGTCCTGGTCAATATGCCGCGCCCGGAGGTCGTCCATGATCCGGCCCACGGTGGCGTCGAGGCGGCTGATCATCGCGGCCTTGGCCTTCTCGGGGGCAGGCCACGGGCGGTCGCGGTAAATGCCGAGCGACGGGATCTCCATGCCATTGGTTCCCAACTCATTGTTGGCGTGCGGAAGCGTCGATGCGAAATAAAGGAGGAAGGGTTTGTCCTCGTAGATGCGGACGAAGTTGGTTGCGGCGCGATCGAACCAGTCGGGCGCGTAGTCACGCCGGCCGCCCCCCTGGTTGCCGGAAAGCGGCCGGGGCTCCTCGTTTCTCCAGAGATAGGTGGGATAGTACTCGTGGGCGTGGCTCTGATCGAGGAAGCCGAACCACTCATCAAATCCACGCCGGTTCGGCGTGCCGGTACTGCCTTCCCATCCAAGGGCCCACTTTCCGAACGCCGCGGTTCGATAACCCGAACGCCGGGCCAGATCTCCGAAGGTGACATCGTCGGGCTCCAGCGGCACCTGGACATTGCTGCGCACGCGCGCGTGGCCGGAGTGGCGTCCCGTCAGCAGGGTGCAGCGGCTTGGCGCGCAGACCGTGTTCCCAGCGTACGCCTGGGTAAATCGCAGACCTTCGGCCGCGAGACGATCAATGTTGGGGGTTAGGATGTCGCGCTGCCCGTAGCATCCCAAATCCCCATAGCCGAGGTCGTCGGCGACGATGAGAATGATGTTCGGGGTGGCGGCGGTACGGCGGGGATTGCGATCCGTCGGGGCCGCGGCGCGAACGCAGTGCAGAACCGTCAGCGCGCACGCAATCCGGAAGGCTGCGGCGAGCCATCGAATCACGCTTGGAAGCAGGAAGGGGCGCATCAGGCGAGGTAGGGGATGGTCAGCGGACCCTGGGGCAGCACGGCGACGCGGGCCTCGGGGCCGAAGCGCTCCAGTTCGGCGCGAACGGTGGCGCCAATGTCGTGACACGGCGTCAGGTGCGCCGCGCGCAAAACCTCGTCGGACATGGTGGAGTGAAGCAGGACCTTCGCGCGCCGCTGGATGAGCGACTGAATCTGCGCCTGCCATTGCTCGGGACGCACGAATCCCGGTGTGGCCAGCAGCGCGAGAATCTCCTCGGGCGAGCGGCCCTCGCGCAGGAGCCGGTCGAAGGGACTTCCGGACGGAACGCCTTCGCTGCATTCCGCCGCGAGAATCAGCGTCCCGCCCTGCTTGAGGATGCGCGCGCCGGCGCTCATGCCCTTCACCCCTTGATACAGGTTCATGTCGAGCGGGTAGCCCGAGTTGGTGGTGACCACGACCTCGAAGGGGCGGTCGACCCGCTGCATGGCGGCGCTGCGGACGTACTCGCGCCCGGTCCTGTGGGCCTCCACCAGGTCTCCGGCAAACACGCGGGTGATTTCGCGATGGTCGTTCAGCGTGACATTGAGCAGAAAACTCGGGCCGACCCGCAGGGCGATCTCCAGCAGTTCCTCCCACAGCGGATTGCCCTCGCAGATTCCGAAGGTGGAGCGGGGATCATTCAGGTGATCCACGCCGTGGTTGCTCATCACCGTCTCCAGGTGGGCGACGCCCGGCATGAGGGCCTTCGGACCGCCGCTGAAGCCGGCGAAGAAATGCGGCTCGATGAAGCCCGTGAGAATGCGGACATCCGCCTCGACGGCGATGCGATTGATGCGCGCCGGCACTCCGGTGCGGGTGGTGCCGAGCGTGACGCAGGCGTGCTCATTCTCCGGCTCGTGATTCACCACGTTCCAGCCCGCGACCACCTCCGGCGTGAGCATCTTTTCGAGCTCGGCGCGGGTGTTGGGACGGTGGGTTCCGAGCTGGTTGAGCAGCGTGACCTGGCTGCGCTGAACGCCCTGCGATTCCAGGTAACGAAGCAGCCAGGGAATCAGGCGATGATTCGGTGTCGCCCGCGTGATGTCGGTGAACAGGATGCAGATCTTCGCCCCCGGTTTGAGCCACGCCTTCAGGGGCGGGCAACCGATCGGCGACTCGAGGGCCTGCTGCAGGGCGGCCCCCTCGTCGGGCAACCCGGGTCGGGAAGACGGTTCGATCACGGTGGTGCGACCGTCGGGCAGGTCGACCGCGAGACCGCGATGTCCGTACGCGAGAGTGACGTTCATGTGCAGGAAACTTTAGCCGGAAAGGCCGGCGAATCTACGCTAATGATGAATGAGGATGGGACCGCTCAGAACGCCGATCCGCGGGTGCGGGTGGGAATGCGGAGGAGGTGATCGTTCGCCGTGATATACAGCGTCGAACCGTCGCCGCC
>CANGMO010000515.1 GCA_947454295.1 Verrucomicrobiota bacterium
AGCACGTGCTGGTCGAGAAGCCAATGGCCGGAACGCGGGCGGAAGCGGAACGGCTAGCGGCGGGCGCCGCCGAGGCCGGGAAGCGCGGGGTCTTTCTGATGCCCGCCATGTGCATTCGATTCTGGCCCGCTTACGCCTGGGTCAAGGGACTCATCGATTCCGGCGTCCACGGTCGCGTGCTCGACGCCCGATTCCGTCGTGTCGCCCAGGCGCCGGGGTGGGGCCACAATCATTTTCTGAAGGGCGGCGAAAGCGGCGGCGCATTGCTTGATCTCCACATCCACGACGTGGACTTCATCCTCCACTGCTTTGGACGTCCCCGCAGCGTGTTTGCCTCGGGGTACTCGAAGGTCAGCGGCGCGATTGATCACGTGCTGGCGCTCTACTCGGTGGCTGGGGGCGCGACCGTCAGCGCCGAAGGAAGCTGGGCGATGTCCGATGGATTCGGATTCAGCATGACCTTCACCGTGAACTTCGAACGGGCGACGGTGGATTTCGACGGAAGCCGCGGTGCAGAGGCGTTGAAGCGCTTCGTTCCTGGTCAGCCCGCCGAGGTGGTGCAGCCGGGCGATGGGGATGGCTATATCGGCGAGCTGGCCTACTTCCTCGACTGCGTGCGGAATCAGCGCGCGCCGCGTCGCGTGACCGCCGCAGATGGTGTGGCGGCGGTGGCGGTTTGCGAAGCGGAGGCCGCGTCGATCGCCAGCGGTGCACCCGCGCTGGTTTGCTGATCCGGTCGCCGGATGATTGACGCCTCCCGGGGGAACCCGTCAGTTTCGGCCGACACATGAGTCATTCCGCCCGCTTCACCGGCCGAGTCGAATTCGCTCCCGGCTTCCAGCCCCGCAAGGGAATCTCCCACGTGCTGTTCGATTTCGACGGCACGCTTTCCATCATCCGGCAGGGCTGGCCCGATGTCATGGTCCCGATGTTCGCCAACATCATCCCGGAGAAGACTGGCGAATCGTATGAGGAGCGCTGCAAGCTGGCGTTCGAGGACATCATGCGCCTCAACGGCAAGCAGACCATCTACCAGATGATCCAGCTGGCGGATCGCGTGCGCGAACGTGGCGGCACGCCCCAGGAGCCGCTCGAATACAAGCACGAGTACCTGCGCCGGCTCGATGAACGCATCCGCCATCGCGTCGATGGAATCCACGCCGGCCGCATCCAGCGCGACGATCTCACCGTTTTTGGGACCCGCGGGCTCCTGGAGGCGCTTTCCGCCCGCGGACTGCCGTTGTATCTGGCGTCCGGCACCGACGAGCAGTTTGTGAAGGCCGAAGCCGAGGCGCTGGACATTGCGCGGTACTTCAAGGGCCACATCTACGGCGCCCAGGACGACTACAAGAAGTTCAGCAAGAAAATGGTCATCGACCGCATTCTGGCCGAAAACAAGATCCCGGGAGGCTCCCTGGTCGCGTTCGGCGACGGGTACGTGGAGATCGAGAACACCAAGCAGGTTGGCGGCTATGCGGTGGCGGTGGCCAGCGACGAGGCGAACAACGGTTCCGGCAACATGGACGAATGGAAGCGTCAGCGCCTGCTTGGAGTGGGTGCCGACATCTGCATCCCCGACTACCGGGATCTGGGACCGCTGATGGATTGCCTGTTTCCCGCCTGAGCCATGCCTGCCCTCGACCTGTCCCGTCTGAAGGTGCTTCCGCTCGCGGAGCGGCGGAGTCTCACCCGAGTGGAGGACATCCTGGTCCGGCCCGATGCCCCGTTGCGGCCAATCGCTCCGGAACTCGCGCCGGTGATTCGCACCGCCGCCGACAAGATTCGCAGCGCACGCGCCTCGGGGTCGCAGGTCATTCTCATGTACGGCGCGCACCTTCTGCGCAACGGCGCGGCGCTCCTGCTCACCGAGCTGATGGAACGGGGATTCATCACCCACCTCGCCACCAACGGCGCGGGTACCATCCACGATTGGGAATACGCGTGGCTGGGCCGCTCGACGGAAAGCGTGGAGGAAAACGTCGCCACCGGCACGTTCGGCACCTGGGATGAAACGGGGCGGAACCTGCAGCTGGCGATGCTTGCCGGAGCGCTGACTGGACTGGGTTACGGACGGTCGCTGGGCAGGTTCATCCACGAGGATGGCTGCACCCTGCCCTCGCCCGAGGAACTGGCGGCGGCCGTGGCGCAATTTCCGGGCGACCCGCTCGCCGGGGCCTGCTGCGACGTGCTCGGCGCAATGCAGCGATTCGGCATTCCGTCCGGCCGCATCGACGTGGAACACGTGTGGAAGCAGGGCAGCATTCTGGCCCAGGCTTGGCGGCTCAATGTACCGGTCACGGTGCATCCAGGAATCGGCTACGACATCATTGCCTGCCATCCGCTCTTCAATGGGGCCGTGGTGGGGCGCGGTGCGGGCGAAGATTTCCGCTGGTTTGCCGGCGCCGTCGAAGGCTTGGACGGAGGCGTGGTGATGTCCGTGGGTTCCGCGATCATGGCGCCGCAGGTGTTCGAGAAGAGCCTGAGTTGTGTGCACAATCTGCGATTCCAGCAGGGCCGGCCCGCAGTGAAGGACTTCGACATCTATGTCGTGGATCTGCAGGACGGCGGCAACTGGGACTGGACCCAGGGCGAGCCTCCGAAGACCAACCCCGCGTATTATCTCCGGTTCTGCAAGAGCTTCTCCCGGATGGGTGGCGCCATGCGGTATTTGCAGTGCGACAATCTCAGCTTCATCCAGCACCTCCACCGCGAACTCGTGTCCGCATGAACCGCGAACGTTTTGATGCCCTGACGGCTCGCTATCCGTCGCTCCAGCTCACTGTCGCGGGCGACTTCTGCCTGGACCGCTACTTCGACATTGATCCGGCGCGCCAGGAAATCTCCCTGGAGACGAATCTGCCGGTGCACAATGTCATGGCGACCCGTTGTCAGCCGGGCGGTGCCGGCACCATCCTCAACAATCTCGCGGCACTCGGGGTGGGCGTGATTCGTCCGGTGGGGCTCTGCGGCGACGACGGTGAAGGTTGGGAATTGCGTCGGGCTCTGGCGGCGCGTCCG
>CANGMO010000516.1 GCA_947454295.1 Verrucomicrobiota bacterium
CGTCTATCTCGACGAAAACAAGACGGAGCTGATTGAACGCTCCACCGGTCTGTTGCGGACCTTCGATCAGCAAATGGAGCAGGAGGCCCGGCGTCAGGCGCTGGAGCAGATCCGCAAGACCGCGCGCGCCTCGGGCATCCTGAAGGACGCCGCGGACCGCACCCGTCTCCAGCTCGAGGCGTTGGCCCGCACCGCCGGATTCACCGAAGTGGAGATCAAGATCCGCTGAGCCGGCGCCGGCGGGTCTCAGGGCAGCTGAATCGCACGATAGAGGCGCTGCGGAATGCCGGCAGACTCGGCATCCAGATAGAACTGGCTCGAACTGGTGAGGGTCAGGGTGGTCAGCGGCTTCCATTGCTCGGGCGAAACCGAGACCCGATACTCGATGCGGTAGGTCGCCCCAACGGTGCCTTCCACCGTGATTCCAAAGTAGTTCTTTCCGCTGAGTCGCGGGGCCGGCGTCGGATCGGTGGCGACGTACGACAGGAGAAAGGCGTGGGTAGCGCCCTTAAGGGTTCCCGATCCCACGATGTCGCCGCGGTCGTTGATGGCACTGGCCTTGACCAGCAGCCATCCCCCCGCGTCCGGGATCACGTCGTTCAGGTCCAGCGGAATTCCGTTTCGCCAGAGAACCGCATGGGCATTCCCAAGCAGGGACGCGGCGGTGCCCACCACCTCATCCTTGGAGTTGATCCCCAGCGCCGAGCTGTCATCTCCCGCCAAGGGCTGGAGGTCCTCGATTCCGGCGCCTTTGTAGATGAAAGCGCGGTGCGTCAGTCCAAACCTCCGATGCCCGACGGCATGGCCTGCATTGTTGATCCCCAAAACGCTGCTCAGGTGCTGAATCGGCCCGCGGTCTCCCAAGATGTCGCCATTGGGAACCGGCTGCGGCTCCAAGAACTGCACATCCCAGGACGCGGGCTGATAGAGACTGGGGTGCAGGATGCCAGCGGCGCCGATTTTGGAGAGGGCCGCCCTGGGGGCAAGCTTGGGGGCGCCGGCGGAGGATCCTGGAATGATCTCCGCGGAAGCACCACCCACGACATTGCTGTCGTTGATGGCGTAGGACCAATGGAACAGGTATCCGCCTCCATTGTAGAACGAGCTGGTGACGACCACCACGTCGTGGTTGTTCAACACCGCCCGGGCGCAGTCGTAAAAGGGATCCTTATCCTCATACGGATGCGTGACCGACTTCCCGATCTTCAGGTAGGGCAGATGCGAGGGTTGCGCGTAATACCGGGCGCTGCCGCTGATGTGGTCGGAGTCGTTGATGCCATCCGCCGTGGTCAGCAATTCGTCCACGTACAGGGCCTCGCCCGTCGCCGGGTTGGTGGCGTACTGGTACCGATTGGTGGAGGTCAGCACCGAGACATTTGTCCCATCATAGAAGAACCCGTGTGTCTCCGTCGTGGCGGCGTACAGAGTACCCACGGCATGCCCAAGGTTGTTGATGGCGTTGCCCTCGCCTATGCCCAGGTCTACGAGCTTGTAGGATGCGGCCGCGGCGGACTGGCACACCCCGGAAAGCAGCAGCAACGAGATGGCGGTCAGGAAGCGACGGTGATGCATAGGGGAATGGGTCAAAAACGCCGGACACGCCTTGGGCGTCCGCGGATGGGGATGACGTCGAACCATGAAAAGTCAGCCCCGTTCCTGTCAAACGCGAACGCTCCGTAGAGCCAGCCGCCCCAAAGACTTGGGCTTTTTCAGGAAGGGAACCCATCTGCGCGGCCACCCTCGCTTACCGCTCCACGCGGATGAATCGCTTCCCCGCCAGTTGCCGCACCCGCTTCTTCATTTCCAGGCCGAACAATCCCACCGAGACCGTCGCTGCGGCCAAGCCGGTTGCCTCGATAAGTTCATCCAGCGTGCGCTCCCCGCAGTCTTCGAGGGCTGAGAGAATCTGCGATTCCGGCCCGGTGGGATCCAGCGAATGCATGGGCGTTCCGGCGGCCGGCCGTTCGGGGATGGGCGGAAACAGGTACTCCAGTTCCGAAAGGATATCCCCCACCCCCTCGCAAAGACGGGCGCCCTTGCGAATCAGATCGTGACACCCCTTCGATCGGGGCGAGTCGATCCGCCCGGGAACCGCGTACACCTGACGTCCGTATTCGGCAGCGAAGTTGGCGGTGATCATCGCACCGCTGGTTGCATTCGCCTCCACCACCACCGTGCCGAGGGTCATGCCGGCCACAATGCGGTTGCGAATGGGGAAGGTCTGCTTGTCGGGCGTGCGGCCGAAGGGGAACTGGGTGATCACCGCCCCGCTCGCCGCGACCCGTTCGAACAGGTCGCGGTGCTCGGCGGGAAACACAATGTCCAGGCCCGATCCCAGCACCGCCACCGTGCGCCCGCGGGCCGACATCGCCCCGGCGTGGGCCGCTGCATCAATCCCCCGCGCGCCGCCGCTCACCACCGACACGCCGGCCGACGCCAGTTGATAGGACAACTTCCGCGCGACCTCGACGCCGTAGTGGGTGGTCAGGCGGGAACCCACCACCGCGATGCCGGCGCGATCGGCCGGCTGCAGCGCCCCCTTCACGTAGAGCACGATGGGGGGATCATAGATTTCCCTCAGCAGCGGGGGATATTCGGCATCGGAGGCGATCAACACTCGGCACCCCGTCGACTCAATGCGCTTCAGCTCCCGGTCGAGGACTCCGGCGCCCAGTCCGTTGGCCACCGAATTGGCCGTTTCGGGACCGATCCCCGGTACCTGCAGCAATTGATCCCGGCCCGCCGCCAGCACCGCCACCGGGTCGGCGTCGAACCGGTCCAGCAATTGGCGGAGCCGGACCGGGCCAAGGTGATCCAGCATGTTCAACGCGATGAGGGCCTCCCGTGCATTCATGAAAGGAGCCCATCCTCGGATCCGCGAGACTGCCACGGCAACTGTGCCTTCTGGGTCACAGGCATGGGGCGATCGCGCGGCGCTCCGGAAAAAGCCATCCGCCCAGCCAGAAACGCTTTGACGCCCCCCAGTTCCGGGAGCAGAAACAGACGTTCCCCCGACTC
>CANGMO010000517.1 GCA_947454295.1 Verrucomicrobiota bacterium
ACCAATCACGTCGCTCCCGGGCAGTTCATCCAGCGGCTGTACCGACAGCTTCCGCCATTCCCTCAGCGGTTGCTCAACGCCTGGTTCAAAAACGCCGCCGCCCAGGTTCAGGAAGCCAGGACACTCGAACCCGCCCTGGTCCTTTGGACCCACCCGGAACCGAGCTTCACCAACACACTCCCCCTTCCCGCGATCCGACTGGATTATGTCGGTCGGAGCGACACCGCATCGCTTCTGTTTTATCCCTTTGGAGACTGGGGCACGACCCGCGATCGGACCCCTGGATTCGCGCAGATCGACCGCTTTCCGAGGCGGGCCCCGACCGTGGACGTGGAAGCCAAGCTCATCGAACCGGGAATGCGCGACTGGCCGACACCCAGCGCCGTACTGCACCTTCGGAATCCAAAGCCCTACACCGGCCCGAGCTGGAAACCCGAATCGCTGCCGGGTTCGCGAACCCATCACGGCGTTGTGGCCACGCTGTATGAGCTTGGTGTCACCAATCAGGCGGTGACCACCCGAACGGGACACCGACTGGAACTCCAACACACCTGGATTCGTTTCGAGGCGCTCGATCCGGGACAACGACCCCTGAAGGTCTTGGAGTATGAACTCTCCGACCCGGGCGGGAATCGGCTGACCATTCCGGTCGGCAAGGTTCTGGAGAAAACCTATGCCCACCCCTTTCAGGCGGCGCTCTTCGACGACGAGCCGGCCTGGCGCCTGCTTGTGGAGACCGAACTGCCCGTAGGAGATCCCGAACAAACCCTGGAACGCGTGGAGTTCGAGGGACTCACCGATCCGCCAGCGGACGATGAGACCGGCACACAGGTGCGCCCGGGTCCTCCACAAAAGAGGAGCCAACAGATTCCCGCGATTGAACTCAGCCTGTTCCAGTTCCAGGCAGGGAAAAACCCGAAGGTTCAGATGGGAGTGCAGGGGTGCCCGAGGGGCATTCGCGTCGTGCTTGAAAAGGCGGTCGATGAGTCCGGCCGAATTTGGGATGTGCGGGAAACTGGATTCGGCAGCGGCGCGAACTCCTATCGGTCACAGGACTACTCCATGGTGACCACCAACCACCCCGCAGTCCCGGCAAAGTCCATGGACCTCACCCTGCGGATCTACCGCACGGCGATCTTTGAATTCCATCCCCCGGCGAGATTCAGCCGGGCAGCGGCGCCGTAGCTCAGTCCACCCCATTGGATCGGACCGCTGCAACGCGACCCTCACACCAAAGGCCCGTAGGGCCGGCATCTTTGTAGCCTCGCCAGGCGGAGAGGTTTGAGCCCCAGCGGGGCGTCATCGTCTCAGGCCGCGACCCACGTCGTGGTGGGGTCGGATCCCACCGAGGTTTCAACGTGTCACGGTCATTGCAGCGGCGGTTGAAACGCCGGATTGATGGCGCGAATCGCCCGAAGCATCTGGTCGTACGCCGGCCGATTCTGATGATAGGGGCCGACCAGGAGGACACCCACCAAATCGGCGGGCAGATGGGTTGGCTCACGCTGGGTAAACCCACGGGACTTCCAGTACATCTCGAGGCTCGATTTCAGGTCCCTCATGGCGATCGCGTATTCCCCGGCCGTCAGAGAGGATTCCATGGCCGCAAAGTAGGGGGCCAGTTGATCCAGGGGATAGGTGGATCTCGGAACGCCGTTCACCTGGGCGTAAGCTTCGGTGATCGTCTCATACAGGCGCGCATCCCGCTCCTGATGTAGCGACGCGAGGGCTCCAACCACCAACCCCTTCTCGTCCCCATGGGCGGTCCAATAGGCCGAGCCGAGTTTGGCCAATCGCTCCAGAACCGGCGCCGCGTCGGCGGACCGATCCACCACCGCTGCGATCAGGTCGGCGACGGACGCCTCGGAACGTCCTTCACGGGCCAAGAGGTCCTTCGTGGCGCGCTCGAGTTCAGGGGCCGCAGGCGTGGCGAGCTCCGGATCACTTGGGTCAAAATGCTCCAAAATCATCCGCGCCTCGGCCCGAAGCTGAACCGAAGGATTCTTCCGCGCCACGTCCGCGAGCGTCTGTTGAAGTTCCGGCGTGAGTGATGAAAGTCTCATGGTCCCGATCACTGCCTTGCTTCGCTCTGCCGGGTCGGAGGCGGCCAGCCCGGCGGCGAGCCGACTGCTGACCTCCGGCGTCGGTTCAGGGGGAGGCTGCGGGACCTCGTCCAGAACGGCTTTGGCCAGCGCTTGGATCTCCGGTCTGGAATCCGTCAACAGGGCCTCGACAAGGCGACGATTGGACGCCAGTTGGTCTCCACTCGCCGCGACTGCGGTGCCCAAGAGATCCTGGATGGAATGGCTCAAATCCGGACGGCGTTCCAACAAGGAGAGAAGTGTAGGGACTGCGGAATCCATCACCTGAATCGCCCAACCAAGGCGATTGGCAATCAGTCCGGCATCCGCTTTGAACTCCGGGTTCTCCAGTACCGCGAGCAGCTCGACCCCAAACTCCCGGGGAAGCTGGCCGAAACGGGCGATCCCCTCCACCGCCATTCGGACCACTTGCGGATCGGCCGAGGTCAGGGCCTCGCGGAACAGCGCAATCGTCTCACCTTCCGCGCCGACCAACATGCCGGCGCTCTCTTGAAGCAGGCGCCAGCGTTCCGGCGCGCCCAGCGCGGTGTCGAACAAGGCCGACCGAAGGTATCCCAACGCCTGTTCCACCTTGGGATCCACTGGACCGCCGGGCGCACGCTTTCCAACATGGCCGCGAAGAAAGCGAATGGCATCGTCCGGCGAAAGGCCCTTCGGGACCGTCGCCACCCCAGCCGCATCAGTCTGGGTTCCCGGATGACGCGCTCGCCAGGAGCGAACCACGGCCGTTCCGACCGCAGCCACCATGAGCATCACCGCCACGGCTGTGATCAACTTGGCGACCGCAGTGCTCAGTGATGCCGCTGCCTCCGGCAACGGAAGCGTTCGCACCGCGCGGGAAATTGAGGACGCCAGTCCCTCTGGAACCGCAGCCACTGCCTCCCGCGCGAGGACGATTTCCAATGCTGCGACGCTG
>CANGMO010000518.1 GCA_947454295.1 Verrucomicrobiota bacterium
GTCGACGGTCTTCTGCGTCGCGGTGTACGCGTGAACGGTGGTCATCAGGCCTTCCTCGATGCCGAAGCCTTCCTTGAGGAGGACGTGCACGAGGGGCGCGAGGCAGTTCGTGGTGCAGCTCGCGTTGGAAATGATGTTGTGGGCTGCGGCGTTGTACTTGTCGTGGTTCACGCCCATCACGATGGTGATGTCTTCGCCCTTGGCCGGGGCGGAGATGATGACCTTCTTGGCACCGGCGACGAGATGGCCCTTGGCCTTCTCGGCTTCGGTGAAGAGGCCGGTGGACTCGATGACGATGTCCACGCCCAGCGCCTTCCAGGGCAGCTCGGCCGGGGTCTTCGCGGAGACCACCTTGATCTCGGCGCCGTTGACCACCAGGATGTCATCCTCGGCCTTGTCAGCCGACGACTTCTTGGAGCTCACGGTGCCGTGGAAGCGGCCCTGGGTGGAGTCGTACTTGACCAGGTAGGCCAGGTTGTCGGCGGGGACGATGTCGCCCACTGCCACAACTTCAATGTCCTTGCCGACCAGGCCCTGCTCGACGAGCGCCCGGAACACCAGACGGCCGATGCGGCCGAATCCGTTAATCGCAACTTTGACTGCCATAGGTTTTCGTTTTCTTTGTCAATTCCGTCTCAAAACAACGAGCGGTAAGCCTATCGGGGGGGGAAGCGGGGTCAACGGGGGATTTTTTGCCGGAAGGGGCGACTTTTGGGCCGTTTTTAGAAGGAATGCCGATACCGGAGTCCGGCGGCGAACGCCAGGGAGGTGGATCGGGCGGATTCCTGGCCCCGGTCAAGGCGATCGGGATTGTAGATCTGCCAGCCTCCGGTTCGATGGAACAACGGGTCAATGTGGCGCGCGAAGAAGGCTTCGAGATCTGACGGTTTCCGTACCTCGGCGCCCGGGAGTACAGGGTGGAAAGGAAGTGGCGACTCGGCTTCAACCAGCTCGAAGCGGGAACGGATCCGCCCCAATCGAGCGGGGTCGGGCTCCGGCGATAGCGAGGGAATGGAAACGGTCACGGATTCCGATGCAGCCGGCCCGATGGGCGCGGGGGCGGGGCGGGTGGTGTGGCGTGCGTCGCTTCTGCCGAATCCCCAACCCAGTCCAACCAGGACCAGGGCCAGGCAGCTTAGCAGGGAAATCTGGAAGCGTTCAGGCCGCGTGTTCACGAAAGGATGGACTGCCGCGGTGGATCCCGTGTTCAAGGGCGCTGCGCACGATTTGCGGGGCGCGAATCAGCAGGAGACAAACCCTTTGCCACTTCAAAACGGGGTTGGATACGCTGATGGGAATGAGTGAACCCGACCGTCGCATTCCGTCGCTGGATGGACTGCGGGCGGTGTCGATCCTCCTGGTCCTCTGCGGCCATTCCTACGCCACGATGCCGGCGTCGATCCGACCGACCGGCCTCCTCGCCATCCTGCTTCACAACACCAGCGTGGGGGTGGAGATGTTTTTCTTCATCAGCGGCTATCTCATCACGCAGCTGCTGGTGCGGGAGTTCGATGCCTCGGGCCGGGTGGATCTGAAGGCGTTCTATCTGCGCCGCGCGTTGCGCATCTTTCCGGTGTTCTACGCCTACATCGCCGTGATGGCGGCGCTCACCGCCACCGGGGTGCTGAAGATGGCTGCCAGCCAGTTTGCCGCGGCCGGTACCTTTTTTTGGAACTACAAGCAGGTGGTCTTCGGGGTGGGGCAGGATGAAGGCGAATGGTACTTCGGCCAATTCTGGTCGCTGTCGCTCGAGGAACAATTCTACCTGATCTGGCCGGCGCTCCTGATTGTTCTGGGCATTCGGCGCGCCGGTTGGACGTGCCTGGGGCTGCTGCCCTGCTTTCCGATCATCCGGGTGTTGTCCTACGCCGCCGTGCCCGCGACGCGACCGGTGATTTCGATCATGTTCCACACCGCCGCGGATCCCATTGTAGGCGGCTGCCTGCTGGCGCTGGCGCCGCGGATCTGGCCCGGCTCGCGCTGGCTGCGGATGCCGTCGACGTCCCTGGTGGCCATCGCCACGATCTTCCTGCTGCTGCTCACGCCCTGGCTGCGGCACCGGTTCACGGGAAACTATTTCTGCACCGTCGGCCCCTCGCTGGAGACGGCCGCCATGTGGGTCCTGGTGTCGTGGCTGGTGGTGAACTCGACGTCCACGCTGGGGCGCTTCCTGAACTCACGTCCCATGACCTGGGTGGGCCGCCTGTCGTACAGCCTGTACGTGTGGAATCAGCCCTTCCTCACCACCAGCAACCGCACCTGGTCGGGCGTGTTCCCATTGAATCTCGTGTGCAATTTCGCGGTGGCCTGGGTGTCGCAGCAGCTGCTGGAGAAACCCTTCCTGCGCTGGCGTGCGCGGCTGCGAAAAGACCCCTCGTAGCTAGCGAGAAATGGGGAGGTTGCTCCCACTTCTTCCGCTCCGGCCTTGGCGTCTTTGCGCACTTTGCGTGATCCTTCGAGGTATCCCCCGGAAGGATGTCACGCCAAGGCCGCAACGACGCAAAGGAGCTGAGCACGCTGGCGGAATCAAAGAGACTATGAATAAGAACAAGGTCTGCGAACTCCGCGTACAATCGAACTGTGTTTAGGCGGCCAAATGGAAACCTCGAGCCGCCTTGGATGCATTGAAAACAGCCACAAGAATCCACAGTGCGTCATAGGGGCGTGACAAAACGGGGGGATCCGAGTAGGGGAGTTCATCGGCTTTTGGGAGCTTTGGCTCGTGCGACGCTTCGATAAGCCATGGCGTGCCGCTATCGAATGAAGCGGTGATCCGCAGTTTCCAAAGCAAGGAGATATGAGTGATCCCGAGTTGTTGGAGGGGAAGTGTGGCGCGTGTTCCGGGGCGCTGGAGTTTCCTATGGAGGCGCTCGGCGAGTCGGTCGAATGCCCCCATTGTCGGGAGTTCACGCTGCTGATGACGGACGCTGTTGCTCCGGCTCCGGTGAAATTCTACGCGGTGTCTTCGACACCACTAGGTGCCGAGCCCCCTTCAAATTCA